>JBAPMH010000456.1:0-2544 GCA_049278515.1 Chthoniobacterales bacterium | reverse complement strand
GGCGCCAGCTCATCGTCCAACGCGTCCATATTTACCATCAGGTCGGCACCTGCGGTCCGCGGGTGGTCGTGAGCAATCAGTTGTAGCCGGGATTCGTGATCCCGGCTCCAACATCGACTCTGGCATTGCCGGGCTCTTCGCCGCATCCTAAGCACTCAGCATGAACGTCGACGGCCGTCATTACCGCACCATCTGGCCCAAACCGGGCGACGAACGGGTCATCCAAATAATCGACCAGCGCGCGTTGCCGCACCGTTTCGTGATCGAGGAGGTGCGGACGCTGGAGGAGATGGCGGCGGCGATCCGCGAGATGCACGTGCGCGGCGCCGGGCTCATCGGCGCGGCCGCGGGATACGGCATGTATCTGGCAACCTTCGAGGCCGACCTCAACGCGGCCGCGGAGCAATTGAAAGCGGCGCGACCGACGGCAATAAATCTGGCGTGGGCGGTTGACCGGCAGATGAAGGTAATCGCCGCCGCGCAGTCGCCAGAGGAAAGACAAGCCGTTGCCTTTCGCACCGCGCAACAAATCGCCGACGAAGACGCGGAGTATTGCCGGCGGATTGGCGAACACGGCCTGCAATTGATTCGCACCCTGAGCGAGAAAAAAGGCGGCGGGCCGGTCAATGTCCTGACGCACTGCAACGCTGGATGGCTCGCGTTCGTCGATTACGGCTCGGCCACATCGCCGGTTTATGCAGCGCACGACGCCGGGATCCCCGTCCACGTCTGGGTGGACGAAACGCGTCCGCGCAGCCAGGGCTCGAAACTCACCGCCTGGGAATTGGGCGAACACGGCGTGCCGCATACGATTATTGCCGACAACGCCGGCGGCCATTTGATGCAACGCGGGAAAGTGGACGCCGTGATCGTCGGGACAGATCGCACCACTTTTACCGGTGACGTCGCGAACAAGATCGGCACTTATCTCAAAGCTTTGGCGGCTAAGGATAACGGCGTCCCGTTCTACGTCGCGCTCCCCTCTTCCTCATTCGATTGGAAGATTCGTGATGGCGTGACTGATATTCCGATCGAGGAACGCGGTGCCGAGGAAGTGAGCCACGCCGACGGGTTTCACGCGGGCGCGCACGTCGAGGTGCGCGTGGCGCCGGAGAAGAGTCCCGCCGCGAACTACGGCTTCGATGTTACTCCCCGCCAACTGGTTACAGGCCTCATTACAGAACGCGGAATCTGCGACGCCAACGAGCAGAGCATTCTCAAGCTTTTCCCCGAACACAGCGGCTCGACAGCGTCTCGCCCTACCGAAAATGCCTGAGCGCAGATGGTAGGGCGACGCGCTGCGGAGCCGTCGGGTCCGGCAGTATCCGGAGTTGAAAAGGGCGCACATCGTCGTAACGTGCCCGCTCTCAATTTCCCGGAAGAACAGGAGCATTTATGTCACAACATCGCAGTCTCAAAGGCGCCAGCACGATCACGGCGAAGCGAAACGTTCTGAAACGTTTCGAGCGCGTCGAGCTTCTGAAGAAGCGGGGCCAGTTCAAGGAAGGCACGAAAGTCATTGGTCTTCCGAAGACGAAGCCGGACGCGTAGCCCTTGTGAATAGTGATCAGTGACTGGTGAATGGTGTTCGCTTCCCATTCACGGATCACTAGTCACCATTCACTTCTTTCAAGGTGCGCCTGAATCGCTTCCTCGCTGCCGCCGGTGTCGGCTCGAGGCGGCATTGCGACCAGCTGATTGCTGAGGGTCGGGTCACGATCAACGGCCGCGTTTGCACCGACTTCAGCGCGCAGCCGGCAGCGGACGATCACGTCAAGGTCGGCAGCAAGCTGGTCCGCAGCGAACGCCCGCTTCACATCATCCTCCACAAACCGGCTGGCTTCGTTTCGACCCGCTCAGATCCCAATGCGCGCGACACTATCTTCGATCTCTTGCCGCCAAAATTCCCGCGCCTCTTCAATATCGGCCGGCTCGACGCCCAGACGGAAGGACTTCTCGTCCTGACCAACGATGGCGACCTGGCGCAGCGCCTCACCCATCCCCGCTACAAAATCGAAAAGGAATACGAGGTCACCCTGGATCGCCCCTGGGATCCGGCGCTCGCCCCGAAACTACTCAAAGGAATGATGCTCGACGGGCAACGCGCCCGGCTCGAGAAAATCTACCCGGTCAAGCCAAACCGGGTCCGCGTAATCCTGCGACAAGGAATTAATCGCCAGATTCGACGGATGTTTTACGAAGTTGGTTACGAGGTGAAACAGCTCCTGCGCACCCGCATCGGGCGGCTGCGTCTCGGCGATCTTCCTCGGGGCCATTGGCGGCCGCTGAGCAAAAGCGAATTAAAGTCGCTGACGCCGGAGCCGGCTCGCGCCCGAAGTTAAGAGACGACGCGCTGCGTCGTCATCCCGAGGCTGGCGCAGCGCGCCGAGGGATCTCTCAAGCGCTAAACCGCTTTCGCGAAAGATCGGAGCGACTACGTCAGGGCGTCGTTCTTCATTCGCTTGCGGATCGATCTTGCAACTGAGAGGTCCCTCGGCGCGATACGCCAGCCTCGGGATGACACGCATTCATCGCCCCTACTCC
>JBAPMH010000455.1:0-4067 GCA_049278515.1 Chthoniobacterales bacterium | reverse complement strand
CTCGGAGCCGATCACGTGATCGATTACACGAAAGAGGATTTCACCCAGGGCGATCAGCATTACGACCTCGTCTTCGATAACGTCGGGAACCATTCCATTGCCGAGCGCCGGCGCGTCATGACTCCGAATGGCATCTGTGTCCTGGCTGGAATGGGCAGCGCTGGAAAACACGAAGGCCAATGGCCGCGTCTGTTTGGGAATTTGAAGGCCTTTTTCGTGTCACCCTTCATCTCCCAGAAGTTCAAAATGTACATCGCCAAGACTCTCAAGGCCGACCTGACCTTTCTGCGCGATTTGATGGAGCAGGGAAAGCTGACGCCCGCTATCGACCGCCAATATCCAATGAGCGAAACCGCTGACGCTCTGCGCTATCTGGAAGACGGCCACGCCCGCGGCAAGGTCGTCATCACCATCGCAGACGCGCCCGTCGCCAATCCTTGAGATGTAGGGGCGCTCGCCGCGGCGAGCGCCTATCCAAAACAACAGGCGCTTCGCAGAAGCGCCACTACATCGCGTCCGCGGATAACAGGGATCACGGATGGGGCAAGAGCGTCGGTCCTTGATCCGATAAATCCGCGTTATCCGCGGCAAAAATGAACTTCTCGATCGCGCCAGACGACTCCTCGACGGCGATAGAGATTCTTAAAGCACGGACTCGATTTTTGAGCCTCAGCCCGCTTCCCGGCCGCGTCACCGCGCCCCTCGAGTTCGCTAATCGAGCCCGCGACCGTGCGCTTGGTCCATTTGCAACAGACGTGACTAATCCGTAGCGGAAGGAGCGTCAAAAAAAGCTATGCCTCGGGCAGGCGACTTGTTAGTTATTCTCCCTTGTTCTGGCCGCTGGAAGGTCAGACTGCGCACATTTCCTGGCCCTTCCCATGAACGGATCTCCACCTATTAAACAAAACGGCGCCATCCCCGCCAACCGATGAGCGATACCAGTCTCGACCTCGGCCAAACCCTGCGCGGTTTGGTGCCCGGCGAAAACCTTTTCGATCGTTATACGCTGAAAACGATCCTGGGGCAGGGCGGGATGGGCATCGTCTGGCGCGCGTTCGACGAGCATTTGGAACGCGACGTGGCCTTGAAGTTTCTACCGGAGCTGGTCGTCCTGGATCACTCCGCGCTTGATGAATTGAAACGGGAAACCAAGCGCAACCTGGAGCTGACCCATCACAACATCGTCCGTATTTACGATTTCGCGCACGAGGCCCAGACGGCCTGCATCTCGATGGAACACGTCGATGGTGCCACCCTTTCAGCGCTGCGGGTCAAACGTGCGACGAAGGTTTTCCAGGCCGGCGATTTAACGCCTCTCGTGACCCAGTTTTGTAACGCGCTCGAATACGCCCACGGCAAGGCGCGGATTGTTCATCGCGACCTCAAACCGGCCAACCTGATGGTGACCGCGAACGGCCAGCTCAAGATCACCGACTTCGGGATCGCGCGCAGCCTGAGCGATTCGGCAAGCATGCTTTCCATGCGAGGGACGAGTGGGACGCTTTTGTACATGAGCCCGCAGCAGCTGGAGGGCGAGCGGCCGTCGGCGCTGGACGATATCTATGCCTTTGGCGCGACTTTCTACGAACTACTGACGAGCAAGCCGCCGTTCTTCAGGGGAGCAATCGAAACGCAGATTCGTGAAAAGACGCCTCCTTCGATCGCGACGCGCCGAAACGAGCTGGGGATCGGGGAGGACGAACGCATTCCGGATGACTGGGAGCAAACGATCGCAGCCTGCCTGGCAAAAGACCCCTCACGCCGGCCCCAAAGCGCATCGGATTTAGCGGTGAGTCTGGGGGTCGCGCCGCGCTCGATCCCAAGCCTTGCGCCGCGTGACGAATTGCAAGCGGCGGCGTCCCTTCCCGAGCCGACACGCGTTGTTACTGGCCCGCCACGCGTTATTGAAATAGCGCCTGCCCCAGCGCCGCCGAGCCGGCCGGTCCCTTGGCGACGCCTCACGGTGGCGGCTGCTTGGGTGCTGGCGGTGTCCGGTCTTGCCACGCTGCTGGTGGCGGGCGTGAAGAGTTTCCGCAACTCGCGGGCGGAGGAGTCGAACCGGGAGCCCGCGAAAGAGTGGGCCCAAACGGCGCCGCTGGAAGCGATCATCACGGCCTTTGGCAAAGGCCCGTTGCTGCGCTTCGAACCCCGCGAAGCGACCTTTGTTCGGGAGGCGGCAGGCATCGTCCACGTGACGTTGAAGGGCTCTGCGATGACGCGGGGCGCTTTGTACGAAGGAGTGTCGAACGAAGACGCGGCGGTGTTGCCAGAGACAAAACTCGCGGAATGGAGAAAGGCCCGCGACCGGACGCTGTTCCTCCAGCAGCGGGCGGGGACCGAGATCGCGCCGCTTGAGCAACGCGGATTCGTCTTTGTGCGGGAAACGACGGCCGCGGGAAAGACAATCGACTTTCAGGCGCAGTTCAAAGCGCGCCGAAATGGGAGCGATTGGACGGTGGATCGCGTCGTCGCCGTCGACCTGTTTCCCGACGATGCGTTGCGCGGCAAGCCGATCACGGAATTTTCCGCGCCAGCGATCTTGGGAACCGACAAGGCAAATCACGACCGCCGTTTGTTCGTCGAGGCAATCGATAAGTACGTCGCGGCGGTTTTTCAGGCGAACGTAGAAGCCGCGAAGCGCTTCGCCAGGGACGGACGGGATGCCGACGGAAATCCGCTCTTTCCCGCTGATCGCTCGATGAGTGGCGAGCGTTTCGCCCAAACTCGGATGCGTCTCCTCCAAAGCAGCGAAGTGCAAGACTGGAGCGGCGACGATCTCCAATACGCGATCAACGAAGTGTTCGCCCGGCATGGCCGGCGTTTCGAGGACAGAAAGATCGCGAGCCAGTTCGAGAGGTGTCGCTGGTATCGCCCGCGGGCCGACCTGACGAATCAACAGATCGAGGAGTCGCTTTCCGACCTCGAGATGCAGAACGTGTTCACGTTGCACTCAGCCATCGTCGCGAAACGCGAGGCAGCCGAGCGGACCCGCCAGCTCGCGCTCCAGCAGAAGCAACAGCAGGAGGCGGCCGCAGCCCAGCAGGAAGCGGTGGCCCAGGCGCAACGAGAGCAGGCCGCCGCCCTCATTATTGGCGGCGTGATCCAGGCGATTCTAAACCACCGAAAGTAATCGCGGGAAGATTGCACGCAGGTCTTTTCATCCATTAGCGCCCCAGTTATGGAAGAACTCGACCTCGGAAAAACAGTGCGCGGTTTTCGCGTGGGACAGAAAGTGTTCCGGCGCTACACGCTCGTTCGAATCCTGGGCCGCGGTGGAATGGGCGTGGTCTGGCTGGCGACGGACGAAGAGCTGGAGCGCGAAGTCGCTCTGAAGTTCTTGCCCGATCTGGTGGTGCACGACCTGGCGGTGCTCGACGAACTGAAGCACGAGACCCGGCGCAGCCTTCAACTCACCCATCACAACATCGTTCGAATCCACGATTTCGTGCAGGACGCGGAGAGCGCCTGCATCTCCATGGAATACGTCGATGGCCCGACGCTTTCGGCGTTGCGGATCGACCAGCCGAACAAAACTTTTGAGACCCAACAACTCACGCCCTGGGTCGACCAAATCTGCCAGGCCCTCCAGTACGCCCATCATTACGCGAAAATCGTCCATCGCGACGTCAAACCGGCTAACCTGATGTTGAACAGCCGGGGCGAACTGAAGGTAGCGGACTTCGGGATCGCGCGGAGCCTGAGCGATTCGGTTACGATGCTGACGATGGGGCGCGGGACCAGCGGCACACTCGCCTACATGAGCCCGCAGCAGCTCGATGGCGAGCGGGCGTCGAGCCTCGACGACATCTATTCGCTGGGCGCGACGCTCTACGAGCTGGTGACGGGCAAGCCACCGTTCTACAGCGGCAGCATCGAGCGGTTAATTCGGGAAAAAATTCCGGCCTCGCTCGCGGCGAAGCGCGAGGAGCTCGGCATCCGTTCGGCAGCACCGATCCCGGCGCCATGGGAGCAAACCATCGCGGCGTGCCTGGCCAAAAATCCGGAGCTCCGGCCACAAACGGCGGCGGAAGTGCTGGACCGATTGCAAGGCACCGTGTCGCCACTGC
>JBAPMH010000454.1:0-12595 GCA_049278515.1 Chthoniobacterales bacterium | reverse complement strand
ACCGTATTTGATCGTCGGCAAGATCTTAAAGAACAGATCCCCGGTTTCGTCGCCGTTAACCAGGAGCTTTTCGATCTTACGTGCGAGATTGGGCTGGCTTGGTCCAATCGTATTCGACAACGCTTTCAGCAGTAACGAAATCGTCGTAAGCCGCTGCTGGCCATCCACCAGCTTGAAGGCGCTAACGGTGCCTGACCGCATTCCGTCGTGGATGACGACAATGGATCCGAGAAAATGCTCGATACTGGTGAAACCTTCGCCCTCACCAGCAGGTTGCATCTCGTCGTAAACTGCCAGTGCATCGTTCAACATGGTCTCCCAATTGGCTTTTTCCCAAGTGTACTCGCGCTGAAAATGCGGAAGCACATAATGTACGTCTCCTCCGCTGCTGAAGACTTTTGCGATTGCGACGTTGTTGGCTTCCATTGGCAGTTGCTCAGGATAAGTTCTATCGACGAGCCGATTGTTCGGGGGGCTTCACGTTCCTAGAATAACAGCCCTTTTATCAAGCGCGAATAGATACCGGAGCGCGGAATTCACAATGCGGAATATTGCGTGAAACGCATACGTCAATGACGTATCATTTCTCACCATGTTGACGGACTACATTCGCGAAGCAATGCGGCTCGCGCATTACGAGCTAATGGAAAATGGTCGCTTCTTCGCGACGATTCCCGGACTAGCAGGATTGTGGGCAGAAGACGCGACCCTCGAAGCTTGTCGGGAAGAACTCCAAAGCACCCTCGAAGATTGGATAATGATCAAGGCGCGCCTCGGCGATAAGGATTTTCCGGTGTTGGGCGGAGTCGATCTCAATCCGAAGCCGGAATATGCCCAAACCGATTAGTCGGCGAGAGCTGATCCGACGAATGCGGATTCTTGGCTGGATAGGCCCCGAAGCTGGAAAGCGCCACGGCGCGATGCGCAAGGGAAACGCATACGGTGCCGATTCCCAATCCCCATCGCGGCGATCTGGACGGTCGCTCGTGAAGCGGGTCATCAAACAGGCGAATATCGATCCTGAGGAATGGGAGCAACTCAAGTAGTCGCCTTGCCCCGCGTTTTCAAGCTGCCGTCCTGGCGGGTCTGGCTTTGCCTCCTGGCCATCGGAGTGCTCCTCTCGCGCCTTCCATTTCTCAATGCAGGGTATGGGCTGCATTGGGACGCGTGGGGCAATGCCAGCATCGCGCAGGAAATGGCAGCGACCCATACCTATCGCATGGCGCGAGTCCCGGGAGCTCCGGTTTACGAGATTCTCATCGCGCTCCTCGCCGCGGGCGGGCCGCTGGCGCTCAACGGCCTTTCAGCCGTGGCCGGGAGCGCATGTGTGATTCTGCTGGCCGCGATCGCTCGCCGCATGGGGTGCCGCGATTCGCTGCTGGCCGCGGTCGCGCTCGGTTTTTGTCCCGTGTTCTTCATCAGCAGTGTCACGACAAAGGACTTCACGCTCGCCTGCGCATTGGTGTTGTTAAGCACCTGGTTCGTCGGCCGGCGCCAGCCGATCGCGGCCGGTGTTGCGCTGGGCCTGGCGATGGCATGCCGGCTCAGTTCGGGCGCGATGGCGTTACCCTTGGGATTCATGCTGGTGGGACATTGGCCGCCGCGGGAACGATGGCGGCCCCTGCTCCAACTCGCCGTCGCGACGACGATCACTGTGACGATCGCGTTTATTCCAGCCTTCGCCCGCTACGGGCTCTCCTTTCTCACTGTCTACACGCCGGTCTACTACCCTGACTGGTCAGTCGTCGCTGGGCGCGGCACTGTCGAAGTGTGGGGAATGCTCGGATGCCTCGGTCTCGGTGCGGCCCTCCTTGGCGCCCTGGTTTTCCGGCGGGCGCCGGCATCGATCGCTTTGCCCTTGGCCCGGCCCGACCTGGTCGCCGCGATATCTGTCATCCTGATCTACGGGACCCTCTATCTGGCGTTCCCGGACCAAGCCGGCTATTTCCTGCCAGCGGTTCCTTTCGCGATCTTGTTGCTCGCCCGCTTCAGTCCGCGCTGGCTCTTCCAGGCGTTTTGCATCGTCACCGCCGCCTCTTCATTCATCGACTGGAACGGCGGAAAATTCACCAGCGGCGCGGCCTTCCGGGATCGCGCCCAGCGCCTCGGCACGATGGCGAATGTGCGGAATTTCTACAGCTATGCGCGGACTTTGCCGGGCAAAAACGTTTTCGTGATCGGTGCGTTCTACCATGGGATCGGTTTGATCGCCCCAGAATCAAAGCAGGGGCATTTCGTTTACTTGCTCACTGCTAAAGAGCTGAATGACTTCGTTCGTGACGGATTCACGATCTATTACCTGCCGGCGATTCGTGAATTTGAACGCGACGTCAATGGGGTCGATCTCGCGGAATATGGCGCGATTAACCTGGTTGAATTTCGTGAATCCCAGCGACTCTCGAATCGCGACTTGAAGTAGGCGTTCTGCGGTTGGGCCAGATGACGAGGTGATTGCGCGACCAACCACGGCACCCGATTTGTTAGATCCCGTTCTCCGTGCTGGGGCCAGCCGGGGAAGTGGTTGCGCGACGGCCGTGATTCTGGAGCCGCCTCGTTATTCGACGCGTTGGATCGCGCCAGGCGCTCAGCGCCACCACTAATGCCGCCCACAAGGCCGTGGCTACGACTACGGCGACAGTCATACGGACAGCAAGTTCACGTGACGGGGGTTCCCGGGGCAAGCCACCAAACGTAACGCGGTTATTACCTTTAGCCGGAATGAACCGCGGAAATGTCGGCGCCGAAAAACTGAAAATAATTCCTTGACCGACGCTACTGTGCCACACATACTGTGCCACACATAGTGTTTGATACCTGGCAAATGGCGACTGAACCGAAATCCGATCTCTTTGATAATCTCCGGCTTGAACTCCGCCGGGGGCTCCTCGTCGTCGCGGTCCTGGCTCAGCTGCGGAAGGAGCATTATGGTTATACCCTGCGCAAGGACCTCGCCTCCCTCGGCATCGAGATTGACGAAGGCACGCTTTATCCCCTCCTCCGGCGTCTTGAAACCCAGGGACTCCTGGAGAGCGAATGGCGCGAGGAAAACAATCGCCGGAAACGCTTCTACACTCTTTCCCGCGACGGTCGCCAAATCCTCAAGCTTCTCCTCGCCGAACTCGCCCAGATCAACGCCTCCCTCACCCGCATCATCTGAACCAACACACGACCATGTCACCCATCCTCGATCGCTACCTCACTGCTGTGAAATTCTGGCTCCCGAAATCTCAGCGCGACGATATCGCCGCCGAGCTGGCCGCCAATCTCCAATCCGAAATCGACGACCGCGCGGAGGCCCTCGGCCGCCCGCTCAACGACGCCGAGCTCGCCGCGCTCCTGAAACAGCACGGCCCGCCCATCCTCGTCGCCTCCCGCTACCGGGGCGAGCATCGCACCGTAACTTTCGGCCGGCAGCTTATCGGTCCCATCGTCTTCCCGTTCTATTGGATCGCCCTGAAGGTTAGCCTCGTCCTCCTTCTGGTTCCCGGATTCATCTCGGCCGTCTTCCTGCAGGGAGACGGCCGGACGATCTCGGAATTCGTTCGCGCTCTGGGTCACGTCATTCGCCTTTCCCTGCCAGCTCTCTTCGTCGTTACCGGCATCTTCGCGCTGATCGACTTGAACCTGAGAAAATTTCAACTCCTCGAGAAGTGGAGCGCGAACTGGGATCCAAATACGCTGCCGCCATCCGAACGCCAAAAGAAGGAGGTGAAACGCTCCAGTTCGATTGGCGGCATCATCCTGACTTCTCTTTTTATCTTGTGGTGGATGCGGCACTCGACCATTCCGCTCCTGTTCGTCACCAGGACCGGAGCACAGATTCATTTGGCCCCGGTCGTCACCGGTTTCTACTGGCCCGTCCTGATCGTTTCCTTCATCAGCCTGGCCCAACATTGGATCAACCTGGTCGAACCGGGCTGGCGCTGGCTCCCGCCGCTCACGGGCGTCATCACCTCCCTCGCCGGTCTCTTCATTCTTTATCCCCTGCTGAAATATCCCGACCTCATCACCCTCACCGACGGAAACGGCGTGCCGATGAGCAAGGGAGGAATGGCAGGTCTTCACCATTTGCTTTCCAAAGGCTTGATGGGCGCTGCGCTGGGGATGCTGATCGTCGCCACCATCTACGCGTGGCAACTTCTCTGGATCGTCTGGCAATCGGTGCCGCGTCCGCTGGCCGCTCCCAACGGAAAGGGAATTCCGCTGGTGTAGGTCCGCAGATTTCTTGCCTTGGGCCGCGCCGCGCGGATAAGCTTTCGGGCCATGAAATCATTTCGATTTTTTGGCAGGGCCGTTGTTGGTTTCGTCCTCGCGTTCAGCGGCATCGAGCGCCTTTCGGCGAAGGAGCCGATCCATCAGGGATTGGGATCATATAAACGAAGCGTCACGACCGAGTCGGCGGCGGCGCGACGCTATTTCAATCAGGGCCTCGCTTTTGTTCACGGTTTCAATCATGCCTCCGCGATCCGTTCCTTCCAGGAGGCGGCGAAGGCGGATCCGAATTGCGCGATGGCGCATTGGGGAATCGCACTCGCGGCTGGTCCGCATATTAATTATCCCCTCGTCCCACCGCCGATGGCCGAGCTGGCCTGGAAGGCACTGACCCTCGCCCAACAGCACGCTGACAAAGCGGCGCCGGTCGAGCGGGATCTGATCGAAGCGCTCGGCAAACGTTACGCGAATCCGCAGCCGGAAGATCGTAAACCGCTCGACGAAGCCTACGCGGCCGCGATGCGCGAGGTCTGGAAAAAATATCCGAAAGACCAGGACGTCGGCGCATTCTTCGCCGAATCGATGATGGATTTAAGCCCCTGGAATCAGTGGACGAATGATGGCAAGCCCAACCCAGGCACCGAAGAAATCGTCGCGACCCTTGAGGCTGTGATGAAAATGAATCCGAACCATCCCTTTGCGAACCATCTTTATATTCATGCAGTGGAGGCTTCACAGCATCCTGAGAAAGCGGTCCCCGCGGCCAATCGTCTCCGCAATTTGCAGCCCGGTCTCGCGCACAACGTGCACATGCCCTCGCACATCGATATCCGGACGGGCAACTGGCAAAAGGCTATTGAGACGAATGCCAGGGCAATCAGCGACGACCACAGATATTTTCAGTCGTTAGGCAACAACTCCGCCGGCCTCATTCCATTCTACGCCGCCCACGATCACCATATGCTCGCGTACGCCGCGCTCATGACCGGTCAACGCAAGCTCGCGATGGACAAAATCCGCGAGTTAATCCGCGAAACGCCACCTGATTTCCTGAAGGCCGCCGCCGTGAAGGCCGAAGCGTTCCTGGCCTTGCCGATGGAGGCGTTGGTCCGTTTCGGCCGATGGGACGATGTTCTCGCTGAGCCCGACAACTATCCCGAATACGCCCCGTTTTCGCGCGCCTTCCATCACGCCGCCCGCGCGATTGCCTACGCGGCCAAAAAACAGCCGGAAGAGGCGCGAAAAGAACAGGCGAAATTCAACGAACTCGTGCCCGCCATTCCAAAGGAAACAGAAATTGGCAACAACACCTCGGCCGACATCGTCGCTCTTATTCAAAAAATGCTCGAGGCCGAGATCCAAATTTCCGAGGGCAAGAACGACGAAGGCATCGCTGGACTCCAGGAAGCGCTGAAGATGGAGGACGCGCTCAAGTATGACGAGCCGCCTGCCTGGATGATCCCGATCCGCCACTCGTTAGGTGCAAATCTGATGAAGGCCGGCCGTTTCCCTGAAGCCGAAGAAGTTTATCGTGAGGATCTCCGGCGACTGCCAGAGAATGGCTGGTCGCTTTACGGCCTCGCGGAGACTTTGAAAGCGGCGAAAAAGCCGGAAGCCGCCGCAGTCGAAACGCGTTTTAAAAAGGCGTGGGCGAAAGCCGACACCCAGATCAACAGCTCCTGCCTCTGCCGGGCCATGAGGTAGTGCTTCTGCAGCCGCTGACTCGGCGGTTTGTAAACCGCCGCTCCTTGGAGCCGTCTCCGAGGCGGACCGGCTACGGAATGTTGTATATCTCGACCAGACCGGTGCCGGTGCCGCCGGCGACTCCGCGGACAATCGCCGTGTAATTACTTGGGAGCAGTTGCAGATAGAGGGCCGATTCCTTGATCTTCGATGGCTGAAGATCGTAGGACTGGATGGACGCGGCGTGGGCGTCGTCCTGCCAGTTGTCGTTCGTAGCAAGGGCGCTGCCGTTCCGATCATAAACCGTGAGAGTAGGATCGGCCAGGGCTGCGGTGACCCCGAAGTTCGTCAACGACGGGCCAATCGCGCGCGCCACGACCTTCGCACTGCCGCTTCCGCCAATAATGAAACCACCGATCAGGACATCGTCGTTCACCCCCACCGGCCCACGCGTGCTGATGTTTGCCAGGCTGGAATTGCTGCCTGGGGCGATGTCGTAAACTTCCGCCAATCCCACGCCGGCTGCGCTGTTCTTGCCGCTGACCGTCATGGTATAACTTCCAGGCCCGAGCGTTTGCACCGTCGCCGATTCACTGGCGATGGTCGGCCCGAGACCCGAAATCTGGATCTCACTCGCGCCTGGATCGGACTGCCAATCATCGTTGCTCGCGATCTCCTGACCCGAAGCATTGAACAAACGAAGAATGGGATCGTTCAATGCTCCCGCAACACCTGCCGAGCTGAGGGAAGGGCCCATGGCGCGCAAAATCACTCGCTTGGATTCGGTGCCGGTAATGATGAACCCGGCGATCAAAATGTTGTCGCCCTGCAAAACGTCGCCCCGCGTCGAAATATTCACGGTCGGCGCGGCTGGGGAAGGCGGCGTCACGGCCGGCATCACCTCGAACAACGTCATCATGCCGTCGTCCTCGTGTTCCAGGATGTGGCAGTGAAGCATGTAGATGCCGGTGTGATCCGTGAACCTCAACTTCAACTCCAGGGTTTCGCCGGAGCCGACACTCCACGTTTCCTTCATGGTTTCGTACGGATAACAGGGGCCGCCATCACGGCTAACGCACTGTTGATCGACGTCGTGAATGTGGACCATGTGGGTGCTGCCCGTTGGGTTCGTGAAAACCCACTTCTCGGTCGTGCCCAGGACTGGCCGCACGTCGATTCGATTTGGATCGAATCCCAAGCCGTTAATTGTCCAATGGCCGGAGGTATAATCGAAACTGAAGTTCCGCGTCACCGTGGGCTCACCGATATCAGGCAGCGGGCGCAGGGTCGGGGGAACCGCCGTCGAATCGGCAACGTGATCGGTCACCCGGAATTTGAGCAGAGGTATCGGCTTGGTCGCATCCATGAGGTAGAGGTCCTGGCCGAGTTTCCCGGCAAAATCTACGATCACGTCCATCCGTTCGCCGGGACCCATCTCCATCGCCGTTCGTGTCACCGGCGCCGGCAACAAGCCGCTCTCAGTCCCGATCTGGGTGAAGGCCTCGCCAGTGCTGAGGGTCAGCATATAGATGCGGGCGTTCGCTCCGTTCAGGAAGCGCAGCCGGTATTTGCGATCGGCCACGTTGAGGTATGGCTGGTAAGTGCCGTTAACCAGGACCTTGTCACCGACGACTCCAAACGGGTCGTAGAAGTATTCGAGCTGGTTGTCCGCATCAAATTGACGATCGTTGATGACGAGGGGAAGCTCGTAGGCGCCCGAGGGGAGCGTCGCCGGATCGGATGGATCGTCGATGATGTAAAGCGCCTGGAGGCCCTGCCAGACGTTAAACCCGGTCTCACCCATGCGATGATCGTGGTAGAACTGCATGGCTCCCCGCTCGTCTTTGCCATCCTCCTTTCCTTCATAAGTGTAGGTTCGCGACGTCCCCGGACCGAAGAGGAAAGATCCGGTCGCCTGGCCATCGTCGGCCGAAACGGAATGGTTTCCGTGGTGGTGCACGGTCATTCCTCCAGCCATCGCCGGAAGGTTATTAGTGAAGGTGACTCGGGTGGTCTCCCCGGTCGGTCTGCGGATCTCGAGGCCAGGGTATGTCCCTCCGTAGGTCCACATATAAGTACAGGGCCCGTTTAATATCGAGACGCACGCCTCATTGATGCCGACCGGAATGTCGGCTGCGGTCGCGACAGGCGGGAAACGCAAGGGCGATGAAAACGGAATCGGGGTGGGAGAAGGAGTCGGAGTGGCTGTCGGCGCCGGCGTCGCGGTGGGAACCGGCGTCGCGGTCGGAGCAGGTGTCGGCGTGGAGGTCGGACCCGGGGTCGCAGTGGGAGCAGGTGTGGGGGTGGACGTCGGAATTGGAGTCGCGGTCGGAGCAGGCGTCGCCGTGGGAACTGGGGTTGCCGTCGGAAATGGCGTCGCGGTCGGTGCAGGTGTCGCGGTCGGGGTCGGCGGGACAGGAGTTGCGGTCGGAGCGGGCGTCGGTGTGGGCGTCGCCGGGGTCGCGGTGGGTACCGGAGTCGCGGTTGGGGTCGGCGTAGGCGTTGCCGCCGTAACCGTGATCGTTCCCGTCATCATCGCTCCGTGAACCCGGCAGTAATAGGGATAAGTCCCGATAGCCGTAGGAGTGAACGAAAAGGTGGCCCCGTTGTTCCGAATTCCGGAGTCGAATATTCCATTCGGATTATTTGGCGGCCCTGATGTCGCGCTATGATTATTACCGCCCCACGTGAAAAGGACATTGTCTCCGAGCGGCATGGTAACCGTGCTGGGATTAAAGTTGGCCCCACCTTGTCCGACGGTGACGTTCCTCGTCGCGGCAGGAGCGAGGACCGGAAGGAAAAGAGCAAGAAAGGCGAGCAGCCGGAAATGCAAGCCGCCTTTATCTCACCGGACCACGAAATGTCAACCAGGACTGGGACGAAACGGCCCCATTTGTGACGAAATGGCCTCGCCCCAGACGTCCCTCAAAAATAAGCCGGGATTGGCCACGTCGGAGTAATCAAAAGCCCAGGCTTTCCTGCCGAAGCAGATGACGCATCAAGGAGCGGCGGTCTCCAGTCCGCCGACCTAAGAACGGCGGTTTGGAAAGCGCCGCTCCTGATTATAACAGCGTCGCTTGTTCGGGCTTCGCGGGTGCGATATTCGCGAATTTCTTCACGAGTTCGTCCAGCTTCGCGACGTAATAGTCGACGTTCTCGTCGCGATTTTCGGGATCGAACTCGCCCACCAGTTTGGCGGCTTCATACGCGGCAACCTTCTTCGGCGTGGCCTTGATGTAGTAGCTAATCTGCTCGCCCGGTTTGTAATCGCGACCACTCGCCACGGCGAGCTCGTAGGCCGCCGCACGATTACGCCCCCCGGCGCCGATTTTGGCGCGGTATTTGTCGAGCGAGTCCTGGAGCGTGTCGGTCTTCATCAGCATGTCTATGTGCCAGGCGCGCTCGCGGATCTTCTTTTCAAAGTCATCCCGCAATCCCGCGATCCCTTCCGGTTTTCCCTGCATGAGGAGCTTGATCATTTCCTCCAGAAACACGCGCTGGAACTTTTCGAGTCCACGCGATTTCAGCGCGCCACCCTTGATGATGACTTCGCCTTCCTGGGTGAGGAGCGCGTAGTTCTTCGCCTTGTAGCTGAACATCGCTTCGAATTGCTCGTCGAACTCGACGTCGATGCCCGGCGGCAATTCTTTCGCGAGCGCGCTTCGAAGCTCGTCGGATTTCGCGTTCTCCGGCGGGACGAAATAAATGCCGTCGGTGTCGACCTCGATGACCTGAGCACCCCGGGCCGTGAGCCAGTCGATCATTTTTTGCAAAAGCTCGCGGCCAATCTGGGTAACGCGTGCCGCCGCGTCGAAATCGGCGAAGTGGCCCTGGGCGAAGCCGAGGTAGCCGTAGAAGCTGTTGATCAGAATCTTGAAGGTGTTCTGGAGCGCGTGGAAATACTGCTGTTGGGCGCGGTCTTTCGCCGCGCGCATACTGGCTTTCGCTTCCAGGCGAAAAGTGCGCAGATCGGTCAGCAAATGGCGAAAGATCTGGAGCTGATCGGTCACCGGCCAGCAATCGAACTGGAGCATGATAGAGGGGTAAAGCGACGCGATATCACAATGCCAGACGTTGCGCGCGACGCCGGTGAAAAAGATCGCGGTGTAGCCGCCCTCGAAGCCGCGCACCATGGGCATCTCCGGGATGGAATGACGTTGCCGGTAATATTCCCGGAGGAAGAGCGCGTTGATCCGGGTGGCATTCCCGCGGACGATCACGTCTTGATAGTTGTAAGGGAAAATCTGCGCCTGGATGAAATAGCTCGGGCTCAGGAGGTCCGCGACGGCGCGAGTTTCACGGACCGCGCACAAAGCCCGCTTTCGAAAACGCTCACTGCTCACTGCGTATTCGCGCTCCAGTTCTTTGCCGGTCAGCGACGAAATATCCGCTGAATCGCAGAGCCCGAAATGCTGGGCGACATCGATCCGGTCGAAGCCGGAGAGGCTACGCATGCCGACATCGTAAAATTGCGCGAGCAGAAACGTGTCGACGAAATGCCGGCCATCGACGGCGAACTTCGGGTAATCGATCGTCTTCTCCGCAATCTGGAGGCGCGAAGGGCGAGAACGGAGAAAGCCGCCGCTCCGTCCCCAATCCAGTTTCACTTTTGCTTTGCGCGCACGCGCGACCAGCATCGGCAAGTCCGAGCGAAAAAGATTGTGTCCTTCGATCACATCGGGATCGCGCTCCTTGATCAACGCGGTCAGGCGCTTGAGGGCGGCCCGCTCGGATTCCTCGGGGTTGCCCGGATCAACGACGATGAGCTCTTCCCAGCCGCTATTGTCGGAAAGAGCGATGCTCATCAGACGCTCGCTGGAGCCGGGATCGCTGATCCCGGCTACAACGGACAACACTTCGATTTGGAGCCGGCGCAATTCCTCAAACGCCAGGCCTTTGAAAAGCGTACGGCCGGTGTGGGTAAGATAATGCTGCACCGGATCGCTCAACGCGAAAAAGCTTCGCCCTGCGCCCTTCAATCCATTCCGCAGCGCGATCAATTCCTTCCAACTATTAACGCTGACCCGCCATCCGTAGCGTAAATCTCCCGCCAGTTTCTCTGCCTCGATATTCAGGTCGGTGACGTCGGAATCGCACCAAACGAACGGTTGGAACGGTTCGAGATCGGTCGCGATCGATCCATTCTTCTCGCGGCGGTAGACTTTTACGGTTCCTGTTTCACCCAACTCGATAGCGACGATCCGCGGAGTCGGATCGGAGCCGAAAAGGAGGGTGTTTTCTTCGAACGCCATGGACCCAAAGATTCCGCGACTTCTTCCCATTTGTCATCCACTGCCCTCCCCTTCGTAATCGTAATCGTGCTCGTGCTCGTGCTCGTGCTCGGATGCATCGATTTCGATCACGAGCACGAGCACGATTACGAAGGGGAATTAGGATTCGCCCTATGCTTTTTGCCGTGACCTCTGATATAGAACCGCCATGAAGATTCGTTTTCTCGCTTTCGCGCTCGCTTTTGCCTCGACCCCGCTGTTGGCCCAGCAAACTCCGCAACAGATCGCCGACGCCGAGTTGCCGTCGCTCCTCACGATTTACAAGGATCTGCACACTCACCCGGAGCTCTCGACCCACGAGGAGCGCTCGGCCGCGATCGTCGCGAAGGAATTGAAGGCGGCCGGCTTCGAAGTGACCGAAAAAGTCGGCAAATACGATAAACCGGGATTGACCTGCTACGGCGTCATCGGCGTGATGAAAAATGGGGACGGGCCGACCGTGGCAGTTCGAACCGATCTGGATGGATTACCCGTGCGCGAGGAAACCGGCGTTCCGTATGCCAGCACCGTTACGACCAAAAACGACGCCGGCCAGGAAGTTGGCGTCATGCACGCCTGCGGTCACGACATCCATATGTCCACCTTCATCGGGACGGCGCGCGCCCTGGCGAAGTTAAAGGACAAATGGAAGGGCACGCTCATCATGATCGGCCAACCGGCGGAGGAAACCGTCGGCGGCGCGCGGGCGTTATTGAAAGACGGGCTCTACACGCGCTGGCCGAAGCCGACCTACGTGCTCGGCTTGCACGATGACGCGGAGATCGCGACCGGCCAGATCGGGGTCACGGAAGGCTATTGCTATGCGAATGTCGACTCTGTCGATGTAACGGTCCGGGGCGTCGGCGGCCACGGCGCTTACCCCCACAAAACCAAAGACCCGGTCATGCTCGCGGCCGAAATGATCACCGCCTGGCAAACGATTGCCAGCCGCGAGAACAACCCGATCGACCCGATCGTCATCACCGTCGGTTCCATCCATGGCGGGACCAAGCACAACATCATTTCCGACGAAGTGAAGATGCAGCTGACCGTCCGCACTTATAAACAGGAGGTGCGCGATCGCGTCCTGGCGGCGATCGAGCGCATCGCAAAAGGGGTCGCCACCACGGGCGGCATCCCGGCCGACCGCATGCCTATCGTGTCGGTTGAAAAGGACCAATACACGCCCGCGACCTACAACAATCCCGAGCTGACGAAGCGAGTGTCAGCCGTAATGAAGACGGCGCTCGGCCCGGACAGTATCGTCACCAAAGACCCCACCATGGGCGGTGAAGATTTTTCCGAATACAGCCTGCCTGACCATTCGATCCCCGCCTTCATGTTCAACGTGGGTGCAGTCGATCCGGCGAAAGTCGCCGAGAGCAAGAAGAGCGGCACGCCCTTGCCCAGCCTGCACTCGAGTAGGTTCG
>JBAPMH010000453.1:0-26535 GCA_049278515.1 Chthoniobacterales bacterium | reverse complement strand
AAAAGCTTGATCCCCGCCTCCACGCAATCGGCCGTATGAACCTGATAGTTCGGTTTCAAAAGCATCCGCAAACTTTCGCGGGGACCCATTTCGTCGTCGATAACAAGAACTTGGGGAAGATCCGAGGCGACAGTCATGGTGGGTGGAAGAAAGCTAAGGCCGTACCGCGGAAAGAGTGTATATTGGGCTACCCCTCGCCACAATAGGCGTCTTCGGAGTCTGGAACTTTTTCGGGGCGACACAAGATGCTTCTTGTGAATAAGTCGAAAATTTGGTGAATAACTTTCGACAGGGCAACGATAAAAACATAATGACTGCATTTAATGTAATGATTAGAATGCACGCCTTTGTGCCCAAATCCGAATCAAAGAGAGAGGAGAGTCATCATGAAGCTAAAACATAACAGAGTCGTCGTCACCGGCATGGGCATCCTCGCTCCCAATGGGATCGGACTGGAGGCTTTTTGGGAATCGCTCGTCGCGGGCCGCAGCGGCATAGGAACAATTACACGCTTCGACCCAACGGCATTCAAAAGCCGGATCGCCGGCGAGGTGAAAGGCTTCGACCCCCTGGATTACATCGACCCGAAATTCAAACCAAAACGGATGGCGCGTCACACCCAGTTTGCCTTCGCCGCGATGAAAATGGCGTTAGCTGACGCGCATTTCGAGCCCTCGAAGCATCCGATCGATCATCCCATCCCCGTCATGCTGGGCGTAAGCACCACGGCGATGGACATTCTCGAGGATTGTTGGGGCGACTTGTCGCGACGCGGTCCGCGTGGGGTAACGGCGGGCGTTGTCGATTGTCAACCTCAAGCCGCCACCCAAATGCTGACGATGGCGCTTGGGATTTCTTCCCGCGCTACCACGATTGCATCCGCCTGTCCGTCAGGATTGGACGCAATCGCATCCGCGGCGGCCATGATTCGCCAGGGAGAAGCCGATCTGGCCCTGGCGGGAGGGACCGATGCCACCATCACTCCGTTGTCGATGGCCAGTTTCTCTGCCGCCGGCTTGAGTTCGACGAGAAACATCGACCCGGAACGCGCCAGCCGTCCGTTCGATTTGTTACGAGATTCTGGCGTGATTTCAGAAGGCGCCGGAATGTTGGTCCTCGAAAATTACGAGACGGCTATAGCGCGCGGCGCGGTGCCATATCTTGAAATCACCGGCTATGGCACGCAAGGTGACAACTATGCCAGCGATGAGCTGTTTGGGCTGGGACAAACCATGCGAACGGCAATGGATAACGCGGGAAAGACTCCCGAGGAAATCGATTATATTTGTGCCTACGGTCCCGGCCATCCAGCTCTCGACGTGATCGAGACCGACATGGTGAAACGCGTCTTCGGCCGCCGGGCTTACAGCATTCCCATGAGCTCGATCAAGGGCGTGACCGGGAATGCCCTCTCGGCGGCGGGACCCCATCAGATCATCACGTGCGCTTTATGCTTTAAGTACGGGATGATCCCGCCCACCGCCAACTACGAGGTAACGGATCCGCGTTGCGACCTGGACTATGTTCCCGGGCGTTCGCGAACCCGCAAGATCAATAGCGCCCTGATTAACGTCCGCGGGCTGGGAGGGGGCAACAGCAGTATGGTGGTGGAACGCGTTCGCGAATGAACGCTGCCACCATTTCCCTCTGGGCGGCCCTCCTGATCCAGATCGGGCTCGGCGTTGCTGTCTTCCGGGCCAACTCCAAAAACCACGCGAATCAAAGTTTCTTCGTTGTCTCGTTTTTCATCTGCGCGTGGCTCTTGTCGCTCCAATTTGCCTACAACGCCGTCGAAGCTCCCGCGGCGGAGTTTTGGATCCGGAACTCATGGGCCACCGGCGTGCTCTTGGTAAATGGGTTCAATCTCTTACGGCTGGGAATTCTGTGCCGGGACGGCGGTTGGAAGCAAATTGGAATGCGCTCGGCGACCCTCGCGGTTCCAAGTCTTGCCGTCATCGCTCTCTGTTATGCCCGATCGTTTCTTCGCTCGGCGTCAATTCCCCAGGGCGATACAGGTCACGAATTAATTCCCGTTCCGCAGTACGGGCCGCTCTTCCCGTTCTTTGCAGCCTTCCTGATTGCTGCGATCGTAGCGGTCATCGTTTATTGCGTTCGCGATCTGCGCCGCAGCTCGGGAATTCAGAAAGTAGAATTCCAGTTCGTCATTGCGGGTGAGACCGCCCTGGCGATTCTGGTCGCTTTCAGCCCCTTCGTTGAGCGGGCCATTGCGGTTCAGTTCGCGCCGTTTCGGATCGTTGTCTTCAGCCTGATCATCGCCTACGGGATCTCGACCCGGAAGATCATGGATGTTGGCTTCTTCTTCCGGCGCGTCACGTCCTATGCGGTTCTGACAGCTTATTTGCTGGCACTTTATACGCTGGTCTTCTGGCTCGTTTCGACGGCTTCCAAGCCGTTGTTTCCCGGTGAGGCTCGAACGTTCGGTCACCTGGCGGCGGCGCTCGTGGTCGCCTTCGCGATGGCTCCTGCCCGCGGAATCTCGCAACGCTTTGCGAACCGGCTTTTCATCGGTTCGCGCGGCATCGATTTCCAATCCACGATGAACCAGGCGGCGGGCATTCTGAAATCCGTCACCACGCTCCAAGACCTGCTCGATCGTTTCGCGAAAACGATTGGCGAAGCCGTCGGAACCGATCGCGTTTTGATCCTGCTGCCCGAGAAAGAGGCCTATGTCCAGCATTATCCGCCGATTCATCCGGACTCGGTCGGCGAGGCGATGCGGTTGAGCCGAAACGATCCCACCATCGCGTATCTGGAAGCTAACCAGGAAGTGCTCGTGCTCGACGAGCTGCACCGCATTCGCACCACGCCGGAGCTGGAACGTGCCGCCGAGCAAATGGAGGAGGCGAAGACCGCCGTGGCGCTGGGGATTTTTTCCCGTCAACACCTCGCCGGCGTCATGTTTCTGGGCCCGCGGCTTTCCGGCCGAATCTATGGCGCAGTAGAACAAAACGCGCTTCAAGTCCTCTGCGGGCAACTCGCGGTCGCGATCGATAATGCGCAACTGTTCACCGAAGTTCAGAACGCCCGGATCTACAACGAGACGCTCCTGGAAAATCTGACGACTGGCGTAATTGCGGCCGGGGCCGACGAGCGGGTGACGGTATTCAATAATGAGGCTGGCCAAATCACCGGACTCGATCCAGGGAAAATCATCGATCATTCTCTCGACCGGTTGCCGCAGGGTCTGCGCGATATTTTGTGCGAGACGCTCCGCACGGGAGACCGGCAGGAAAACAGTGAGCTCGTTCTTCCTCTGGGCGAACATAACGCCATCGTCCGCGCCAGCAGCTCCATCTTCCACGGCGAACAAGGCGAGATGCTCGGCGCACTTGTGGTGTTGACCGACATCACGGCGCTGAAACGTCTGGAATTGCAGATCCGCCGGAGCGACCGGCTCGCCAGTCTCGGCACCCTTTCCGCCGGCATGGCGCACGAAATCAAGAATCCGCTCGTCTCAATCAAAACGTTCGCCCAGCTTTTGCCGGAGCGTTATCAGGATTCCGATTTCCGGGACACCTTTTCGAATCTGATCGGCCACGAGATCGATCGGATCGATTCGCTGGTCAATCAGCTGCTGCGCTTCGCGCGTCCAGCCAAGCCGGTCTTGAAACCGATGCATGTCCATGACGTCCTGGAGAAATCGCTCCAGCTCGTCGGGCATCGGCTTTACCAGAAAGAGATCAAATTAACTCGTTCCTGGCACGCGGATGTGGATACTATCCGCGCCGATGCCGACCAGCTCGAACAAGTTTTCCTTAATTTTTTCCTCAACGCGATGGACGCGATGAACCGAGGTGGAGAACTCAGCGTTGTGACGGAGATCCGCGCCGCCAGCGAATGGGTGGCGGCGATTTCGGGGACTAATGGCGGCTCGCACGAAGTCTTGCGCATTACGATTCGTGACGATGGCGAGGGGATTCGGAGCGAAGACATTCCCCACGTCTTCGATCCTTTCTTCACCACCAAGGATTACGGGACCGGCCTCGGGTTATCCGTTGTCCACGGCATCATCCAGGAGCATGGCGGACAAATCGAAGTGGAAAGCCAACTCAAGAAAGGCACCTCCTTTCATATTTTGCTGCCACTGGTTCGGTTCGCAGAGGAGGTCGTCGCGGCATGAACCCCTGCCCCATTTGCATTCTCTATTCGCAGGATGCAGACCTTGTCCGGCGCGTGAAGGCATTTCTCAGCGCGCTCTCGCAGGTGCGCCATGTCAGTTCGCCGGATCGGCTGGACGCCGTCCTGCAACAGAACAGTCCCGCGATTCTGGTCTTGGATTTGCGCGCGAAGGAAGCGCGCGACCTCCTCGAGCAAGTCCAGGCGGCGCTGCCCGAGATCCTGGTGATCGCTCTCGGGACTCTGCGCTCGGAACCGCTGCGCGAGGTCGAACAATCCGGCGTGTATGCGGCCGAGGATTTGCAAATCGACCGGCGCAGATTGCAGGCGCTGGTGACTCGCGGCTTCGACCACTTGCGCATTTTACAAGAAAACCGCGACCTGCGAGAGCACGCAGTGGTCCCGTTCGTGCCCGAGCCGTTGCGGCGGATCGAACCCGCCCCGGAACGCCGTGAATCATCCATGCCACTGATGCGTTTCCCTCGAGTTTTCCGCCGATTCGACAACGTCGAAACCCTTCTCGCCAGCGTGATCGAGAGTGTTGCTGATGCCACCGGCGTCGGCCGGGTAGGCATTTTTTCCAAGATAAGACAAAGCGATCGCTACCGGCTTCGCGCCGGGCTGCGCTGTCTGCCGGAAACATACGAGGTCGAATACGGCGAGCGGGACTCGCTCGTGCGCTGGTTCGAGCTTCACGCCCACCTGATCTCCCGCGCCAACCTGCCCCAGGTGGAACCCGCCCAGCGTACCCTGATGCGACGCGCTTTGGATACCTTTGGCGCCGAAGTAATCGTTCCGATGCACGCCCGGGGCCGCATTATCGGCTGGCTTTTTTTCGGCCACCGCGTCACGGGCCAGCGATTCGAGTACAATGATCTCGAAGGACTCATGATGCTCGCCGAGCACGTCTCCACCGTTCTTGAAAACGCTCTCCTCTACGAAGAAGTCACTGTTCAAAAAACTCTTGCCGAAACCCTCCTCAAATCGATCCCGCCCGGAATTGTTGCGACGGATGAAGAAGCCAACATCCGCTGGTTTAATCCCACCGCGGAACAGATCCTCGGCGTAGACGCCCACGAGGCTTTGAATCAGCCGATCGAGGCGATCGGCGGGCGCCTTGCGACCTTCCTGCGGGAGACGTTAGACGCGAAGGACAATCTTCCGGCGCGCCAATGGATCGATCCTAACACGCGACGCTCCCTTTCCGTGGAGACGCGCCGGCTGATCGACCAAAAAACACCGCTCGGGGCCGTCGCCGTGGTCCATGATCTGACCGCCGAGGAAAATCTCCGCCAGAAACAGGACCTCGTGGACCGCGCCGCCTTCTGGACAGATCTCGCGGCCAGCATGTCGCACGAAATTCGAAATCCGCTCGTGGCCATCAAAACCTTCGCCCAGCTGCTTCCGGAGCGTTTCGAAGACCCGGATTTCCGGAAGGATTTCAACGAGATCGTCGTCCAGGAGATCGATCGGCTCGACAAGATCATCACCCAGATCAATAATTTTGCGCATCCCTCCGAATTGGTCATGAAGCCGGTCGATGTCCGTTCTTCGGTGAGGAAGGCCATCGAACTGGCGCGGGTCCGGGTGGCAAAAAATGGGGTGGCCGTCGACACAACCCTGCCGAGCGACCTCCCGAGAATCCTCGGAGACGAGGAAGCGCTCACCGAAGCGTTTGCCCACCTCGTAGCCAACGCCGCCGAAGCGACCTCCGGACAGAGCAAACCCCGCATCACCCTGGCCGCTAAATCGATCCGCGAGGGAGATCGCGCCAGCGGTGTAGTCATCACGGTGCAGGACAACGGCAAGGGCATTTCGCCCGACCTGCGCGAGAAGATTTTCTCACCTTTCTGCACCACCAAGGCACGCGGAATGGGCCTGGGCCTTCCGATTGTGAAGCGAACGATTTTCGATCACAACGGCCGCGTGGACATCGATTCGAATCCGCACGGCACTTCGGTCAGTGTCATGCTCCCGGCCGCTCCGATCGGAGAGTGACGCCATTTTCGATTTTCGATTTTCGATTTTCGATCTAGGATTCCGTCCCCTGCTCGGCCAGAATCCACCATCAAATCTCAAATCCAAACGGTATGATCGTAACCACCGCCCAACTCTACAAAGTCGCCTACGGAAAGTTTGCCGTCGGGGCCTATAACATCAACAACATGGAACAGCTCCTGGGGCTGTTTAGCGGCAATGTTCGAAGCAAGGCGCCGTTTATTATTCAGCTCTCGAAAGGCGCCCGGAAATACGCCGATAAGCGAATGCTCGAAGCGATGATTCGCACGGCCGAAGAAATGTTTCCCGAGGCGATTTTCGCCGTGCATCTCGACCACGGCGATGAGGAGACTTGCTACGACTGTATCGCGTCGGGTTTCTACAGCTCGGTGATGATCGATGCCAGCCACGAGTCGTTCGAAGAAAATATCGCCATCACGAAGCGGGTGGTCGATCGGGCCCATGAGAAGGGCATCAGCGTCGAAGCGGAGCTCGGCCAACTCGGGGGAGTGGAGGAGGACATCAAAGTCGATGAAGGACACGCTTCTCTCACCAATCCAAAGGAAGCCGTCGAATTCGTGAAGCGCACCGGTTGCGACTCACTCGCGGCCGCCATCGGAACCAGCCATGGCGCCTACAAGTTCAAAGGGCAACAGAGTCTCCACTTTGAAGTGATCGAAGAGATCAAGGAACTGATTCCCGGCCTGCCCATTGTCATGCACGGCAGCTCGAGCGTTCCGGTCGAGGAAGTCCAGCGAATCAACGCCGCCGGCGGCAAACTTGATCCGTCGGCTCGCGGGGTGAACGAAGAGGAATATCTTCCGGCCGCCAAGCTCGGTGTGACCAAAGTAAACATCGATACCGATGGGCGCCTCGTTTGGACACGAGTCCATCGGGAATATTTTCGCGACAAGCCGGCGGAATTCGATTTTCGCCCGCCAGGCAAAATCTTCGTCGAGGAATACGCGAAATTCATTGCCCACAAAAATGGGAAGCTTGGCTCAGCCGGCCAGCTGGACGCGGTCCGCGCGAGTCTGAAAAGCTAGCCGGTCGTTCCGGCAGCAGGCCCTTTCCGAAGGCCGGGACCCGTCTGCTGGCGAGTCCGTAATGGGACCGAGCCCCGGGCGGGTTTGAGCCCGCTTAGCTGGGGGAACGGGCAAAAATAAGAGCACCGCAGGTTGGCAAGGATAGTGCTTATAGGAATTATAGTAATTCTAAAGAAAGCCAGCCATGAAAATTCTTAACCGCGATGCTGTCGAGTTCCTCCTCATCGATGATGACCCGGCGATCACCAAGTTCCTCGTTACTTATCTCAAGCAAAAAAGTCATACCTGCGAGTTCCTCACTGAAGGCTTCCAGACCGCCGCCTGGCTCGAGCATCACAAGTGCGACGTCGTGGTCGTCGATCTGAACATGCCCAAGGTGGATGGCATCTCGCTAATCTCATTCATCCGGGAGATGAGCGAAACCCTCCCGATCATCGTTTTTACCGGCGTCGGATACGACGAAGAGCGGATGCACGCCGCGTTACGCGCCGGAGCCAACGGCTACGTGAGCAAAAATCTTCCGATCGAACAGCTCTATTGCGTCCTGTCCCGCGTCCTCGCCACCTGCCAGCAGCGGGCTCGTCGCGAAGCCCTGGCGCGGCCGCAACACGTCCTCGCTGGCGCGGCCTAAAAGGCGCGCTGACCGTTTGGCCGGCAATCAGGCCGGTGACGCTTCCTCGAGAAGCCAGCGAAGCGCTTCCGCCGAAATGCATTCGGCGCCGGACGCACTGGCAGTTTCCTTCTCCAGCACATCATCCGTCGCCACCAGAAGCTTGAAGGTTTTTCCATACTTGCTGGCGAGCCGCTCAACAATCGAGTCAGCCGTCTGTCCGGCGCGCGAATAGAAAATCTGGATTTCTCCCGGATCGGAGATTTCGCTGACGGTCGTTCCCTTTCCGTCGAAAACCACGGCGACTCGCGTCCCGGTCCAATCCTGGTAATCGCGCAGTTTCTTGGTCAACGCTTCGCGCGCCAGTGAGGTGCGCCGCCCATGCAATTTGCGCAGCTCCGGCCAGGCAAAAATGACGCTATGGCCATCAACGATTAGATACTCTGCGCGCACTTTGCCTGCTCAGCTCCTTTACGAGCCGGCAAGCCTTGCGGGCCCTGGGCTGCTGAGGATCCTAAGTTTCCGCCGGAGCGGCTTGCTTTTTCGGCTTGGTTTTTTTCTTCGGCGGCTCCCGCCGAACTGGAGCAACTTTCGCCGCTGCTTTCTTACGTTCCAAATAGGCCACGCGCCGCCGGCGCTTGACCCTTACGCGATGTTGCTGACCCATATCGCGTTCTATAGGATGGAAGTCGGATCGGCGCAACGTGAAACCGAGCGGCCCCGATAAAACGCCCACCCGCGCGAATGGGATTGCCAGCGCCGCCCCTGTTTCATACCAATTAGTCCCCCCGCGAATTCTTCGCCCCCCTTGCTGTGATTACTTCCAGGAATCTGATACTTGGTGCCGTCTTGCTGCTTAGCCTCTCGGCCATTTTCGGCGTCTTGAATCTGAAAAGGACGCGCGAGCTGCGTTCCGACGTGGTCCGGGCCAACGCCGACCGCCAAACCGCGGAACAACTTCGCATTACCCGCGAAAAGGATATCGCAGGGCGCGAAGCCGCCGTCGCCGCCGCCAGAGCGAAACTCGACGATAGCCAGAACAGGGTGGCCAGCACGGAAGCGGAGTTGGTCAAAGCGCAGACCGAAAAGAGCGATTTGCAGGCAAGATTGCGGGAAAACGAAAGCGAAACCACCGAACTGCGAAAGCGCGTCGAGGAGTCGAAAACAGCCGCAGTAGATTCTCCATCCGCTGCCTCCGCGGCGGAGTTACGAGCTCAATTGGAAGAGGCAAAGAAACGACTCGAGGCCGCCGAATTGGAGAAGACGCTTCTTTCCGACAAAATGAAAGTCACCCAGGAGCGGGCTGCCCAGCTCGAAGCGGAAAAGAAACATCGGCCAGCCGGCGGAGGAAGCCCCGGCATCCGCGGCACTGTTCTCGCCGTTAACCAGGCCTACAACTTTGTGGTCTTGAGCCTCGGGAGCCGGCAGGGGGTCGAGGCGAATTCAGAAATGCTGGTTCTGCGGGGTGGCTCGTTCATTGGCCGGATCCGGATTTCGTCAGTTGAACCTGCCACCGCCATCGGCGATATAATTACCAGTAGCCTGGCGCGCGGCGTCCAGGTCCAACCGGGTGATACTGTCATTTATGCTGGCAACAATTCCTGATCTCTCTGGCTTCCGACTCATCAGACTGGCGCTCCTTCTCGCCGCGGCCGGGGCCCTGGCTTCGTGCGCAACCAAGGAACCGCCTCCCCTCATCAACGATCCCACCGCTAGCCATGAAACGTCCCTGCCTTGGAACGAACAGCAAAAGTGGGAGCGAGAAGGCCAGGGCGCGATGCTCAATCAGCAACGCCGGTAACCCCGCTCCCTAAATCCAGAATCCGGGCGGAATCACCGCGTTCTTGGGCACCACTACGATCCCGTCCCGGATAAAGTAATTGCCGGCATCCAGGTCCGCCGGTTTTCCCTCCGGTGTAATCACGACTCCATCCGCGATCCGGGCATTCTTGTCGATAATCGCGCGATCGATCACACAATTGCGCCCGATCCCGATCGGCGGCGATCCGCGTTGCGCGCCGGCATCAGTCTCATAATAGTCAGCGCCCATTACGATGCTGTTTCGAATCGTGGCCCCGCTCTGAATGATGCTGCGAACTCCGATAACCGACCGCTCGAGGTGCGCGTCTGAGATTATGCAACCATCCGCGATGATCGCCTGGCGCAGAGTCGCTCCGTTGATTTTGCTGCCGGGCAAAAAACGCGGGTGGGTGTAGATCGGGGCTGAGGCCTCGAAAAAACTGTATTGCGGCAGCAGATCCGTCAGATCGAGGTTGGCTTCGTAAAACGCCCGGATCGTTCCAATATCTTCCCAGTAGCCGTTGAAAACGTAACCGCTCACCTGCCGTTCCTGAATCGCCTGGGGGATGATGTGCTTCCCGAAATCGACCAGGTCGTTGTCGAGGCATTCCACGAGGACGTTTCGATTGAAAACGTAGATCCCCATGGACGCCTGATAGAGCTCCGCGTCTGGGGCCGATCCGGCGGATGCGAGAAGCTCCGCTCCCATTTTAAGCTCGCTTAGCACATTCGGGTCCGTCGGTTTCTCGACGAAACGAGTCACGCGCCGGTCCGCGTCGCTGAGCATGATCCCGAATTCCGAGGCCTGTTCGCGCGGGACCGGTTTTATGGCGAGCGTGATGTCAGCCCCGGAGCGGATGTGCTGATGCAGGAGCGCGCGAAAATCCATCCGGTAAAGCTGATCCCCGCTAAGGATGATGTAGTAATCGAAAGGGTGCTCCAGGAAGTAGCGCATGTTTTGGCGGACGGCGTCGGCCGTGCCCTGATACCACTGGGAGCCTTCCGGCGTTTGCTGGGCCGCCAGGATGTCCACGAAGCTGCGGGAGAAATTATCGAACTTGTAACTGGCCTGAATGTGCCGGTGCAGCGACATGCTGTTGAACTGCGTGAGCACGTAGATCGAGCGCAAACCGGAGTTGAGACAATTGCTGATCGAGATATCGACGATTCGGTATTTGCCGCCCAACGGGACGGCGGGTTTCGATCGGTCCTTCGTTAGCGGAAACAGGCGGGTTCCGGCGCCGCCGCCCATCACGATCGCCAGGGTGCGCCGGGTCGTACCGGGAGGCAGCGCGGGGGTCGAGAGGGCGGACGCAGATTCCAGGGAAAGCGCCTGGCGAATTGAGCGGCTTTTCGTTTCCACAAATCAATTAACGCAGATTGCCGCTGCAACCATCAAACATTTTCGCCGATTGATGTAGAGGCGCGTGTGCCAGGCGCCTTACCGAACAACAGGCGCTCGCCGCGGCGAGCGCCTCTACATCGGTTGCGCCCGTCACGGCTTAGTGTCACGCTCTGTCATGTGTGGCATCGTCGGCTACGTCGGACGGTCGGAAGCAGCGCCCATTCTGCTCGATGGGCTGCGCCGCCTTGAGTACCGCGGCTACGATTCCGCGGGAGTAGCGATCGTGGATGGCGATCGCCTGGAGACGCGCAAATGCGCCGGGCGGATCGCTGCCCTCGGGAAACTCATGGCGGACAATCCCCCCACCGGGACTTACGGCATCAGCCACACCCGCTGGGCCACCCATGGCAAGCCCACCGATCAGAATGCCCATCCTCATTTCGATGCCAGCGGAAAACTGGCGCTCGTCCACAACGGCGTTATCGAGAATTATCAGGCGTTAAAAGATCAGCTTCTTCGGGACGGCGACCACAATTTTGCTTCGGACACCGATACCGAAGTCCTTGCCCACCTGATCGGCAAACTTTACGACGCGTCGGTCACAGCCGATTCTACGCCGGGCTCGAACGGCAGGTCGGCCGCGGTTTTAGCAAATAAGAAGGGACGCCTCGTTGATGCCGTCCGCGCCGCCTTGCGCCAGGTCATCGGCACCTATGGAATTGCGCTCGTCCATCGCGATATTCCCGATTTCATTGTCGGCGCGCGCCGCGGCAGCCCGCTCGTGCTCGGGGTTGGCAAAGAGGAGAATTTCCTCGCGAGCGACGTCAGCGCCATTGTCGCTTACACCCGGGACGCGGTGTATTTGAACGATTTCGACGTGGTGGCGGTTGAGCGCGACAAATTCGAGATCAGCTCAGTCGCCGGCGAGGGGGGCAATTACCAGCTCAGCAAAGTCGAATTCACGGACGCAGACGTCAACAAGGGCGATTACCCGCATTACATGCTCAAGGAGATTTTTGAGCAGCCCGGGTCCGTCCGCGATGCGATGCGAGGCCGGCTTAGCCACGAAGAATGCACCGCCAAGCTCGGGGGCCTGAACATGACGCCGGCCCAGTTACGCGACGTGGGCCGGGTAGTTTTGACCGGCTGCGGGACCGCCCTGCATGCGGCGATGATTGGGGAATACCTGATCGAGGCGCTCGCGCAGATTCCGACCGAAGTAGAACACGCCAGCGAATTTCGCCACCGCAACACTCCCATGACCCGCGATACGCTGGTCTTCGCGATCAGCCAAAGCGGCGAGACGGCGGACACCCTGGGCGCGTTACGCGAAAGCCAGCGCAAAGGCTACCGCACGCTCGGCATTTGCAACAACGTCGCCAGCACCGTCGGACGCGAAAGTGACGGCGGCGTTTACATGCATGCCGGGCCGGAAATCGGCGTGGCCGCCACCAAATCCTTCACCTCTCAGGTGACCATTCTTGCCGCGGTTGGATTGCTCCTCGGCCGCATGCGTCACCTCTCCACTTCCGAAGGGACCAGGATCATCGACGCCTTGGAAGCGTTGCCCGAGCAGATCGAGGAAGTCCTCAAGCTGAGCGATCAAGTCAAAGCCATCGCCAAAAAATACGCCTCGGTGAGCGGCATGCTCTTTTTCGGCCGGCAATTCAACTTCCCGATCGCCGTGGAAGCCGCCCTCAAATTGAAAGAGATCACCTATCTCTTTGCCGAAGGCCATCCGAGTGCCGAGCTCAAGCACGGCATTATTGCCCTTGTCCGGCCGGACTTGCCTTCGGTATTTATCGCCCCGGACGACGCCGTCTTTTCCAAGAATCTGAACAACATCGAGCAAGTCCGGGCCCGGAAAGGCCCCGTCATTGCCGTGACCTCGGGCAAAGGCTCGGAACATCTGGCCAAAATCGCCGACGACATCATTTCAGTCCCCGCCGTTCCTGATTACGTCAGCCCGATCCTGACCGTAGTCCCGCTCCAGCTTCTGGCCTACCACATGGCCGTCGAATTGGGCCGGGACGTCGACAAACCGCGGAACCTCGCCAAAAGCGTCACTGTCGAGTAGCGGCCGCGACGCATACCCTTGATCTTGGCGTAATGGCAGTAAAGCCCATAAGCAGAAGTCATTTAGCATCACTTCGTCCGCTCGAGCGAACGCTGAAAGACGCTTGCACTCGACACGACATTGTTCAGGCCGAAGCGACCCTAAAGGAGATTCACGCACTGCTAGCAGATTACGGTGTGAAACATCCCCGAATGTTAGAGGCTCGTCTCTGGTATTTTGAAAGCCTGCTGGATAGCAATCACGTATCCGTAGCCGAGTCTGGCTTTGTAAGCATTCGCGAGAAGTCACCCGTCGGAGGTCGTCTCCGCATTGAAGCAACCTTTCTCCTGTCCGTGGCACTGCTCCGTCAGAGAAAGACCTCAGATGCGAAGGCCCATTTTCGATCGGTTTTGAAGAATCTAAACAAAATCTCCTCTAGCAAAACGCGCCGCTTGCTGCAGAGACGAATTTTCGAGCGTTTTGAGGAGGAAGCTATTTTGACGGAATTAATCGGGGCTAATGAGGGCCCTCTAATTCCCGAAGAGATTCACAACGCGGCGATTCTCCTATTGAAGAACAAAAGCGAAGAGGAACTCTATGAGTATTTGGCGAGCGCAGTGCCAGCGAAGTCAGTGTATCTTTTGGACGACGTTCGCAACAACGGATTACTCCAGCTTTCATCCGGCGACCGGCTATTCCTACCTGCGCCGAACCAAGCGACATCCCCATTTGGACTCGGCAGACGTGTCGGTGCCCTGCTGAAAAGAATTGGTTGGCGTACTGTCTGCGACACCAAGAGTCCGATCTACCAGATGTGGGCGACTAAGGTTCCCGAAATATACAGCCTGACCTATTTCGCCACGGCTATTTCACAAGCATTTAGTAACTACCAAATAGGAATTCCGCTGCTCGCTGCTGGCGTTACAGCTATCGTGATGAAAAGCTCAGCTGCAGAGTTCTGCGAATGGGCGAAACCGGAGCCTATTATGAAAGCGCGACGAAAAGGCGAACCAAACAAGGCGGTCAAGAACGGTCCTTGAGCCAACCGGCCCTCGTGGAATCGGATGACGCCATCTTCTCTAAAAACCTGCATAGCATCGAGCAAGTCCGGGCCCTGTGATTGCCGTGACCTCGGGTAAAGGCTCAGAACATCTGGCCAAAATCGCCGACGACATCATCTCAGTCCCCCCCGTTCCGGATTACGTGAGCCCGATCCTGACCGTAATCCCGCTCCAGCTTCTGGCCTACCATATGGCCGTCGAATTGGGCCGGGACGTCGATAAACCGCGCAATCTTGCCAAAAGCGTCACCGTCGAGTGAGCTACCGCGGCATCCAAACTGCGTGTCATCCCGAGCTGCGCGACGGCGAGGGATCTCACATTTGCAAATTACGCTATCGCGAAACATCAGGCGCAATGCTGACGTAAAACGCGTGTAGTACCGCGAAAGCACGATTGACCCCTTGCCCACTGTCCGTCAAATCAGGGCAACCCCAAGCGACCCCATTTGCTACGGCGGCGATGGAAACGATACAGTCCGAAGGGCGTTCTGTTGGGCCGAACCCAATCACAAAGAAATTGTAGTTGTCGCAAGCGAGTTCCGTGGCGGTGGGAAAGCTCTTTCGCAGCGCCTTGCGAGCGGCGCGAATGACCGCCTATGGCAATCTCGAAAACTTCGGCTAAGTCCGCGCCTCCTTTGTCCTCAAACTCGCCTTTCAGTTGATCGACAAGGAGTGAAACCGTCTTGAGTGGCGTGCGTAGATCGTGCGCGATGCTCGTCCTCCTGCTCAGCGAGCAAGATTTCAGTATCGTGCAGCGCGAGCGTCTCCGACGCGAACGGCTATTTCGCTGTCCCGGATCCTATCTTGACAAGCTTGCCCCCAGTCGGCTCGATCGCCACCCGATGATCTTTGATTAACTCACTCAGATGCGCACTGACGTAATCTTGCTTCAGCTCCGGTGCGTCGATTTCAGCAACGCGCTGCCCGGCCACCAATTTGACGTACATGACCGGTGAGTCTTTTGGAGATGCAGCTATGGATGCTATATTGCCTTGAATGTCGTGTACTACTGTTAAGCGCATAATCGCCTCCTTAAAAAGTTAAAGCTCAATGAAGGTGATACAAAGATTAACAGTCCTGATCGGGATTGTTCCCGTGTTGAACAACCGTGCATGAATGACGAGATCTAGTCGTACTTGGGGCGGACTAACCACTGGGACCCATTCTACGACGGTCGAAGTGTACAACCTGTGTGCCAGTTTTTCCTCTGAGCCTGGGACCTCTGGCCCGGGGTGGCTCGTGACGGTAGCTGTGAATTTGCCAAATTGAGGTTGGGGAACCCACCCCAGCCAAAAAGTGTCCTGATGGCGACCAGGTGCAAGCCCTGGAGTGCCGAGGTCTAAAACGTAAGGCCCGAAAATCCTGAATGACGCCATCGCCTGCCTCCTCCTGTCACTGCTTAATGAAGGTCAGCATATCACAACACTCTCGTCCCTTTCTTCAAAACTTCAATTGTGAACCGCTGCCGGTATGCTTCGCCTCGTTGTAATGAACTATCCTTTATGAAACTCAAATGACATCTTGGTAGCGACCGGCGGACTGTGGCAAGACAAATCGTCTGCTATCTTTGTCGATGCGTCGAAGTAATCGGCATCTGGCAGCGAGCGTGTGAGTTGGGATTTCGCGAAATCTTGCAGAGCGGCAGCGACTTCGACTTACGGCAAGGCGTATTGCCTGAGCCCCGCTAAGGCGGGTGTGGGTTGTATCCTCGATGCCCTGCGGACCGAATCAAACCTGATTGAAGTGGCGTGATTTGGTATGACCCTCATTGAAAAATCGAATATCCCGTGAAACGAGACGACGCGATCCGTGAAACGGTTCAAAACTTGAGGGCTCACGCAAACCGTTTGGGCATCGCCGGGTAACTATCCGGCCACAAGTGCACAACGGTTCGTTAACGGGCTTCCGACCATCCGTGTCCGGCGACCCGGAGCCGCAGCCCGTGGTGGAACGGCACTACGTGTTTACCCCCATTGCGCCGGGGCGTGTTACGATGAAATAAAGACACCTCTCCATGAACCCCAGAATTCGCCAGCCGCGCGGGGCTTGACCCCACGCGCGCCCAACCCTGTCCCTCTCTCCGCGCTCCATCCCCTGTCGCTCCGCCAGTCTCAGGTGGTCAGATGGATGGCGGCGGGGAAGCGGAACAGCGAGATCGCGACGATTTTGAAACTCAGCGAGCGCACCGTGGAAAAACACCGCGTCCCCTCTAGGAAAAGCGCGGAACACCTGGCCGAAATCGCCGACGACATCCATCGCTGTCCGAGCCATGCCTGGCTACCACAGCCCATCCTGACCGTCATCCCGCTCCAGCTTCTGGCCTATCACATGGCCGTGGAGTTGGGCCGCGACGTCGACAAACCGCGCAACCTCGCCAAAAGCGTCACCGTAGAGTAGCAGTCCGCGGCGCCAAAACACCCCCAGCGGCCATTTCCCCGCTTAGTAAATGAAAGCGGGTCAGGCGACGATCAATCAAAGCGTCTTAAGGTATTCGAGCAATGCCTTCTTCTCGTCTGGCGAAAGCTTGGTCCCGTATTCATGGCCGCAACGGCTGTTTCCGGAATCTCGGTCGCTACAGTCCGTCGTCTGCATGACATAATCGAACTTGGTCTGCTCGGCGGCCAGGCCGACATTAACTATGTCGTAGGCTGGGCCGACCTTGAATGAACCGACCCTTTCGGCGGCCAGCTTCAGCAATTCGGCCAGAGTCGGGACCGATCCATTGTGCAGATACGGTGCAGCGGCCCAAATTCCCTGGAGCACTCTGGATTCGTAGGCAAAGGACGGAGTAGCGCCCGGCACTGGTTGATTGAACGCGCCCTTGAGGTCCTCCGTCTGCGGGGTGAACGGCGACGGTGGTGTGGTCTTGGATTCCGGCTGTGCTTTTTCGTCCATCAGAACCGGAACATAATGCTGAAGAATGGACCCAATAACCGATGTCCCCAGAACATTAAAAGCGGTATCGACCGGTTTCAGCCGCTCCTTCAGAAAGGGAATCTTCGCGCCTTCGAGGACGCCGGTTTTGACGGTCCAGCCAAGAATGCTGTATTCCCTCGAGTCGGTCCCGACGTCCAAAACCGGTGTCGCCCATGTTTTCCAGTCGGGGAATCGCGTTTCACCAGGCTTTATCCCATGGCAACTGACGCACCCGCCTTGCACTGTGGTACGCCCAAAAATTTCCTTGCCTTGGGTGGCCAGCGGCTGATTTACCTCCCAGGCCCACTGCGGCGGCCCGATCTTGCGAACCAGCTCCTCCAAGGCATTCAGTCCCTCGAAGTTAGCGGAATTATTGGCCAGGTAATCGATTCCCAGCACTCGCCACCAGGACTTTGTGGGAAAAAAGGCGCCGAACACCCCATAGACTTCGCCGAGATTACGCGAGAGCCCCAGAATATTGCTGCCGTTGTCCGCGAAGCCCGGCCACTGGGTCTTGTCCTGCACCGGCGCATTCCAGAGAAACGGGTAGCGCGCCGGCGCGGTCGCAGGTTTGATATTCTCCGGGATAAGATAGGTGGGCGGCGGGCCGATATCCAGGCCGGTTAGCCGGTTGAAAATCATCCCCACGGCATCGACCCGTCCCACGCCCCAAGACGGTGATGGCAATGCATCTTTCATCAGGGTGTGATAACGCAAATGCCATGCGGCCACTTCTTGGCGCAGCTTTGCCTTTTCATCCGGCGGTGGGTTCGGGCCGAGAACCGCAACAGCGAAATCCGTGAATGCCGTGTCACTGCTCAAGACGGCGTTCACCGCGGTGTCGATGCCGGCGAAAAGGCTCTGGGCATCGGCGATTGCCGGACCGCCATCGATCCGATAGGAATTGCCGGCGACCTCAATCTGGCGTGTATGGCAAGCGGAGCAGGTCAGCCCGATTTGGCGGACGCCGCTTCCGCTGGCGACGGTGAAACCAACCGGCAACCCAGGGGGATCGCTCGCCTCGTTCGGTAGATACCCAAATCGGCTAAGACTGCCGGCCAGGAAGGGCTGACCATCCGGCTGTTTGAGCGCCTGCATCCATCTTAGCGGCATGATCTGCGAACCTTGGTCCCGGCTGTAGAAGTCCTTGCGGGTGTCAGGTGTCCACTTTCCGCCCTGCTTAATGAAGATCGGTGTTGGAGCCGGACTTGGTGTCGCAGTGGGTGCTGCTGACAAAGGCAAAGGCGCGGTCGAGGCGAGAACAAATGCGACGCGAGCGAGCCGGGATAAGACTCTGGTTTTCATAGGCTGGGGATTTGAGGGGTGGGGTGGCGAGTTGAGAGAGGCTGCTTTTGTCGCAGCTTCTTTTTCGAGTGTAGGTCGGACGCCTACAGAAAAGAAAGCACCTTGTTCAACTTTTTTTGAGAGTTGACAAGCGAATCGTGAAAAAAGTACGCCACCGTGGTCGGCAACCTCGCAAAAAGCGTTACCGTCGAGTAGCGGGCCCGGTCGCCACGACGCCCGGTCACGTCATTTCGTTTAGTAAATGTAAGGCTCGGGGAGGGAGAAAGCGTTCCGCAGAAGTTGCAGCCGCGGCTCGGCGTCTTCCGCGATGATTACTTCCACGACATCGAACCGAAAGAGGATGTCGGGATTGCCGAGCAGGCGCAGCCAGGCCAGGCCTCCGCGAGAAATTCGTTTTCGCTTGTCCCGATCCACGGCATCGAGAGGCCGGCCAAAATCTTCCCGCGTTCGCGTTTTGACCTCCACGAAAACCAGGGTGTCGCCATCGCGGCAGACCAGGTCGATCTCCCCACCGGTGCGACCTCGAAAATTACGAGACAGAATTTTGTAACCGTTCCGGCGGAGAAATTTGCCGGCCAGTTTCTCCCCCCGCGTGCCAAGTCGCAGATGCCGGGGAGGCGAACTCGAAAACCGGCTGCGCCACCGGTTCGAAAGATCGTCGATGAATCGGACAAGGCCCGTGTTCATGCAGTTTAATCAGGTGTAGTTCCGTGCCGTAGCCTTTGTGCTGGCTGAAGCAATACTCGGGATATCGAGCGCAAAAGTCGCGCATAATCGTATCGCGCGTCACCTTCGCGATCACGCTCGCTGCGGCGATGCTGAGGCTGAAGCAATCGCCGTCAATAATGGCAGTTTGGGGTAGCGGGAAAGGGAACACCGGCAGGCCATCGATGAGGACGTGCTCGGGTTGAAGGGCGAGCCCGGAAAGCGCGAGGCGCATCGCCTTGTGGGTCGCCCGGAGGATATTGATCGTGTCGATTTCGATTGAGTCCACGATTCCGACCGCCCAGCGGATCGAATCGTTCCCAACGATGTCCTGGTAGATCTCCTGGCGTTTCTCAGGCAACAGCTGCTTCGAATCGTTCAGTTTCCGGTGGCGGAACTTTTCCGGGAGGATAACAACCGCCGCCACGACCGGACCGGCGAGAGCGCCGCGGCCGGCTTCATCGATGCCGGCGATCGTGGTGATACCAAGCGCGCGGAGTTTTCGCTCATGCCGGAATCCACAACGTCGGTACATGGATCAACATCGTAGCTAATGCCAAGCCGACTGGAAAATCGAAAGTGTGAATGGTGACTGGTGATCGGTGAATAGATGCCATTCACCAGTCACTGATCACTATTCACATTCCCTATTCCCGCACCGCGGTCGCTTCCTTGCCCTTGCGGTTGCGGAGATAGTTCAGCTTCGCCCGGCGGGCTCGGCCTTCCTTCTCCACTTCGACCTTCGCAATCCGGGGCGAGTGGATCGGAAAAACGCGCTCGACCCCTTCGCCGTAGGAAATGCGCCGGACCGTGAAGGTCTCATTCAGACCCCGGCCTTTGCGGCCAATCACGATCCCGGCGAAGATTTGGATCCGTTCCTTGTCGCCTTCCACTACCCGGGTATGAACACGGACACCGTCGCCGACCTTGAACTTTGTGACGTCGGTTTTGAACTGTTCCTTCTCAATTGCGTCGATAATGCTGCTCATAATGGGTTTTCTCCAGGTCGGCTGGGGGGCGGTCATTTTCAGGCGGGGAGGCCGAAAATGCAAATGGCCATTCTTCCTCTGTCATCCCGAGCGCCAGTCGAGGGATCCCGAATTGCTGGCTTTGGGGTTTCGCGGCGGGATCCCTCGACTACGCTCGGGATGACAGACGGTTGTGATCGCCCCGTTGCCCCGCTATAATCCGCGAAAGCTGCGCCCGTAGCTCAACTGGATAGAGTGACAGCCTCCGAAGCTGTAGGTTGCGCGTTCGAGCCGCGCCGGGCGCAATTCATTTAACGACTTAGCGATTGAGCGAATTAGCGATTGCCTGAATTCGCTAAATCATTCAGTCGCTAATTCGTTAAGTGGCCTCACGCCAGCGCCTCGAGCCTGCCGAGCAAATCCTTCTTGCTCGTCATCCCGACGATCTGATCGCGCAACTGGCCATCTTTGAAGAAAAGCAGCGCGGGAATCGCGCGGACGTTATACTTCATGGAGAGGCTCTGGTTGTCGTCGACATTTACTTTCGCGACCTTCACCGAGCCGGCTTTTTCCTTGGCAATCTCGTCAATCAGCGGCGCGATCATTTTACAGGGACCGCACCATTCGGCCCAAAAATCAACCAGCACCGGTTGCGCGCTTTGATTCACTTCCTTGTCAAAATTAGAATCGTCCAGTGTAATAGCGGCGGAATTGTCCATCCCCTACGATACAAAGAAATTCCAAATTTGAATGATAAAAATTAGGGCGGCCAAACCAAAGATTGCCCAGTAGTACGGTTTGGGAATGGAATCGAGGGCGGCGACCGGTCTGGCGGCGGCGACAACGGGCGCCGGGGTGGCCCTTGGCAGGATTGCGATGCGCGCCGTGTCCTTTTTCGGGCCCGGCACAAAATGGTCCGGCGCGGGGGCGGGTGGAATGCGAACAGTATCCTGGTGTGGTTCACTCATGGGGGGAGCGAGACGTCCGCGAAAAATCGCATAATCCCCCGGGCGTTGTCACTCGTTAATTTGGCTCTGTAGCCGGGATCGGTGATCCCGGTGGCAGACGCTACGCAATCCAGGCCGGAATCAACGATCCCGGCTACAACGCCGCCTAAGCCAGCAAATCGTAGCCGCGACTGCCCGTTATCCGTCGTTCGACAAACTGACCGACGATCTCCGGCTGCGAAAGAATCACCCGCGCATCCACGTCCGGCGCGTCCATTTCCGTGCGGGCGACGAGCGGCTGATCGACCAGCAACCGCATCTCGCGCCCGACCTTTTCGGCGGCCATCTCGCGAGCAATCCGCTGTTGCACGCTCATGGCACGACGATAACGATCGTTCTTGATCTTCGCAGGGATTTGCTCCGGCATCTTGGCGGCGCGGGAACCCTCCTCCTGGGAATATTTGAAAACCCCCAGCCGCTCAAAACGGGTGCGATCGATGAATTCCAGGAGCGACTCGAATGCCGCCTCGGTTTCGCCAGGAAAACCAACAATGAAGGTCGTCCGCAACGCGACCCCCGGAATTCCCGCGCGCAGATCCCCAATGACCTCCTCGATATGAGCCCGGCTCGTTTCGCGGCGCATCCGCCCGAGCATGCCTTCCTCAATATGCTGGAGCGGCATGTCGATGTAGCGCGCAACCTTGTCGCATTGAGCGATCGTCTCGATCAATTCCCTGCTCCAATGGGCCGGGTGCGTGTAGAGCAGCCGCACCCAAAAATCGCCTTCGATGGTTTGGATCTCTCGAAGCAGCGCGGCAAGAGTCGGTCCCCTCGAGGAATCGACCGGCTGGCGGGGCCCGGCTTTCGCCGCCCACAAATCCATTCCGTAATAAGTCGTGTCCTGGCTGATCAGGTTGATCTCTTTCACCCCTTCGGTGATCAGCGCCCGAATCTCCGCGAGAATCGAACCGGGCTGGCGGCTGCGGTGCCGTCCACGCATCTGCGGGATTACGCAAAAGCTGCAGGGGTGATTGCATCCTTCCGCGATCTTCAGGTAGGCGCTGTGCGTTGGGGTGAGCCGGAACCGTGGCGTATCGTAATTCGGAATGTAAGTCGGCCGGTCGGTGACAAAGGAATGACCCCGATCGTTCTCGACCTTCAGGACGCGCTGGACGATCGCTCCCATCTCGCTCACCTGGTCCAGGCCGACGAAAGCATCCACCTCGGGGAGAGATTCGCGCAGCTCACGCGAAAAACGCTGCGACATGCATCCGCTCACGATCAATTTTTGGCCGGGCTTTTTCCCGAGCCCGCGCTGTTGATGCGCCTCGAGAATTGCTTCGATCGACTCTTCCTTCGCCGAATCGATAAATGCGCAGGTGTTCACCACGATCACATCCGCCTCCTCGGCGCTCGAAGTGATTTCCATGCCCTGCTCCAACACGCTCCCCAGCATGATCTCCGCATCGACAAGGTTTTTTGCGCACCCCAGACTGATCATGCCGACCTTCGGGGGCGATACCGTTTCGCTGATCATTTCAACAAGAGTTGGGGCTCCTAGCGCGCCCGAGGCGTGGTCAACACGGTAGGCCGGGGAGCCGGCGTCGGTGTGACCCGGCGCGGTGACTTTCTTGGGGACGCCGTAGGCCGGGGCGTCACCGGAGGCTGTTTCGCCACCTCATCCGGATGCACCGGTTCCGCCCGGCGCACTTCAGGCTCAGCAGCCGGGGCCGAGGGCACGTGCGGCGTGCTCGTAGGGGCGACGGTCGGCGGCGGTGTAGGCGCCGCGGAACTCACGTCAGTCGCCGCCGGGGTCGTGCTTTCCACCGGCAGGGCGTGAGGCGCAATAATCTTGTCCGAGGCGGTCTCGGTTGCGGCCGGCGAAAAGCCGGGGGTCGGAGAGGGTCTCGGCTTGAGCCGCTGCACCTGGAGGAGCGATTTCATGACCGTAAATCCGATGACCAGTACCAAGACACCGATAACAAATGGCCAAAGCGACGTGCGCTCACCGCTACTTCTTGGCCGCCGGACCACCACCGGGCGGCTGGGCATGGGCTCCGGCGTCTCCTGAAGGTAAGCATACCCGTCCACGGTGACGTGCTCCGATGTTTCGAACGCCTCCAGATAGGGGCTTACATCTACTTCGAGAAATTTCCCGTAGATGAGCAGAAACCCCTTGGCGTACGCCAGGCTGGCGAATTGCGAGAAATCCTCGTTCTCGATTTCTTCGAGCCGGCCCGGCCTGATTTTGGTCAGCCGGCCTGCTTCTTCGAGAGTGAGGTTTCGCGCTAAACGCGCTTCTTTTAATTTTTTACCAAGACCTTCCATGAAAAATTCGTCCGTTGCCCGGTTACACCGCGGCGTCGAGGTCGACGAGAATCTCGCGCGGCTTCGCGCCCTCGCCCGGCCCCAATATGCCGCGCTGCTCCAGAATATCAACGATGCGCGCCGCGCGCGTATAACCCAGGCGCAGACGGCGCTGCAGCAGCGACGTCGACGCCCGTTTTTCCTGCCGGATAATCTCGAGGCACTTCTCGACCAGTTCCTCGTCCTCGTCGGTTACCTCTTCCTCGTCCATCGTGCTGGTTGATTCGAGCTTGTCCTGCATCGAGGTGTCGAATGTCGGCGGGCTTTGGGCCGAAACAAACTCGACCAGGCGATGGATTTCTTCGTCGGTCACGAGAACGCCCTGGGCGCGAATGAGCCGCGACGTGCTCGGCGGGAGATAAAGCATGTCCCCCTGGCCGAGCAGGCGATCGGCCCCGTTTTCATCAAGGATGACACGGCTATCGATTTTCGAGGCGACTTGAAACGCGATCCGGCTCGGGATGTTCGCCTTGATCACGCCGGTGATGACATCAGCGCGCGGGGTTTGGGTGGCGACGATGAGATGAATCCCCGCCGCTCGAGCCATTTGAGTGATCCGAGCAATGGCGCTTTCCACATCCGCGGGGGCCGTCTGCATCAAGTCCGCTAACTCATCAATAATGATGACGATGTAGGGCATACGGTCCGGGATCACGACGTCGCCCTCGCGCGGGACCTTGATAGGTGTAGCGGCGGTCGCCGCGGCGACCGCATCGCGCCGATTCGCGGGTGAGACACCCGCCTCTACATCCGCATCCAATTCCTTCTGCGTCTTTTTGGCCGGACGCCCATTGAAACTGGTGATGTTGCGCACACCGGCCGCGGCAAAAATTTTGTAGCGCTTCTCCATTTCATCGATCACCCAGCGGAGAGCGAGCAGCACTTTTTTGGGATCGGTCACGACCGGGAAGGCGAGGTGCGGCAGCGCATTGAACATCTGCATCTCCACGACCTTGGGATCGATCATGATGAAACGCAGTTCTTCCGGCGTGAACCGGAAGATCATGCTGGCGACGAGCGCGTTAATGCAGACGCTTTTGCCGCTGCCTGTTGTCCCGGCCACAAGCAGATGCGGCATTTGCGCCAGGTCGGCAATGATCGTCTTGCCGTAAACATCTTTCCCGAGCGCGAGCGGGATCCTTGATTTCGCACGCGTTTCTTCCCAATCCGCCGATTGGAGCAGCTCGCGTAACGTCACCTTCACTTTTCGCGTGTTCGCCAGCTCGATGCCAACCGTGTCCTTGCCCGGAATCGGCGCGAGAATATTGATCCGCTCGGCCCGCGTCGCCCGCGCCAGGTCGCGCTCGAGCGCAACAATCTTGTCCACCCGCACGCCTTTAGCCGGGTAAACTTCATAGCGCGTGATGGTGGGCCCTTTGGTGATGTCGCCCGCCGCTACCGCGATCCCGAACTGGCCCAGTGTTTCAATCAGGACCTGCTGGATTTGTTCCAGCTCGGCCGGATCGGCAGCGGTCCTCCCTTCAGTGTCGTGCACATCGAGCAAATCGAACCCCGGCAGGATGTAGTTCTCCGCGCTCCATGACTTGCTCGCCAGCCCGGAAGGAGTTTTCGCTTTCTGCTCCGACCCCCGAAGCTCGGCCAGCGATGGCTTCTTCTTCGGGGGCGGTTCGCTCGGCAACGCCGTCGTGTCCACCACCTTCGGTTTAGGCCGGTTGAGCAATTCCTCCGGAGGAATCACTGCCGCTGCCGGCTCGGCCACGGGTGCCCCCTTTTTCTTCAACTGCTTTTCGATCACCCGCTGCTGCTTCGCCAATTCCTGTTGGCTAATCTCCAACCGTCCCTTCAAATCCGATTTCCGGAGCCGGCGCTTCAGTTGCCATTCCCGCAATGCAACCAGGCCCCGGCGGATCCCAACCACCGTTTGGCGCACCAGGTGGATTGGGCGTAGCCCCGTCATGAGAATGAGGCTCGTGACGTACAGGCCCGCGAGAAGAATGATCGATCCGACTCCGCCCATCCAGGTGAGCAGCATCTTCTGGCCGATGAAGTATCCGAGCCATCCGCCCGGTCCCTGGATGTTGAAAAACGATTTCCAGCCTTGCAGATGCTGGGTTTGCAACTGGAGAAGGCACGCTCCCGAAATGATGAAGAGAACAATCCACCCCAGGCGCGGTATCACCCGCAGATTCGACTGAAACAGTTTCGCGCCGCCGAATCCGAGCAGGACGACGGCGAGCAGGTAAGAAGCCGCCCCCATCATCATGTACGAGAAACCGGCGATGATCGCGCCGAACGGCCCAATGAAATTCTGGGCGGGCCGGTTCGGGGTCGAGACCTGGCTAAACCAGATCCACGAGGGCACATCCTTGGGGGTGTAAGAAATCAGGGCGAGAAAGAGGAGCGTGCCGGCGCCGAGGAGAATCAGAGCGAAGACTTCGTTCCAGGCATTGTTTTTTACCGAGCGGGCCACTGCGGCTCACAGTAGTCCGCCGGTTGGCCCTTTCAATTTCAAAGCGAATGTTTCAGTCATCCCGAGCGAAGTCGAGGGACCCCGGGGACGAGCGCGCCGGCGTAATCCGCTATTCCGCGCTGCGGCTTTCAATTTCCACGGGGTCCTTCGACTCCGCTTCGCTCCGCTCAGGATGACGATCTTCCTCCTTGCGCCCCCCGACGCTCGGCGGTTAGTGTGCCAGACTTTATGCGATCATTTCTTCGCAATGCCGGTCTTACGGCGGCGGCCGGGTCGTTAATCTTCTATTGCTCCTGCGAGCGCCATCGGGTCGATGAATTGCCCATGGAATCGCACACCAAAGCTCCGGCCGAGGAACATGGCTCGACGGCCCATCACTCTCCCTCGCCTGCGGCCCGTTCCACTCCAGCTAACTTTTTCCCCGACAAGCCGAATCCGTAAGCAGGCGGGAGACGTCGCATGGCTAACCCGAAGTACGCGACGTCGCCCCCCAATCTCAAGGGCATGCCCCCCGGCGTGCCCTACATCATCGGCAACGAAGGCGCCGAGCGGTTCAGCTTCTACGGGATGCGGACCATCCTTATTGGGTTCATGACCCAATTTCTCGTCAACAAATCCGGCGTTCTGACCGGCATGCCGGAGAACGAGGCCCAGGGCTGGTTCCACCAGTTCGTCTCGTCGGTTTACTGGATGCCCATACTCGGCGCGATCATCTCTGACGGGTGGCTCGGAAAATACCGCACCATCTTTTATCTCTCGATTGTTTACTGCCTCGGCCACGGGACGCTCGCGATGATGGACACTTCCTTCGGCATCGCTTTTGGCCAGAAATGGGTCCTCGCGA
>JBAPMH010000452.1:0-14222 GCA_049278515.1 Chthoniobacterales bacterium | reverse complement strand
CTCCTGCACTTTGCGATAAGCGGTCGATTGAATCTCGTTCAGGTCCCGCTCCTTTTGCCCGGCAATGCGAGCGGCTTCACCTTCGCCTTCGGAACGAAAACGTTGCGCGATCTGGCGGCGTTCGCTGATCATGCGCTGGTAAATCCGGTCGAGCACGTCCGGGTTGTAGTTCACCCGCCGCAAACGCAGGTCGAGCAGCTCGACGCCAAACTCACGCAGCTTGATCGCCGCGGCTTTCTTGATTTCCTCCTCGATCTTGAGCCGGCCGAAAGCGATCGGCGGAAGCACGCCGATCGTTCCCATTCCGACCGGACCGGTCTTGAGACTTTCGTCGTGGATCGGTTTGCGCTCCTTGTCCGTGCGCACGATCTCGATCAGATCGTGCTTGGCGATCGCGTTCCGGGTTTCGCTGCCAAGAATGTCCTCGAGACGGGACTGGGCACTGCGTTCGTCACGCAGCCGGACGAAATAAGTCGTCGGATCGGCGATGCGCCAGCGGCCGTAGGTATCGACGTGGATATAGGTCTTGTCGCGGGTAGGAATTGCAACCGGAAGTCCGTCCCATTCGAGAAACCGCTTATCGATCCGGTTAACATCCTGAATAAACGGGAGTTTGAAATGCAACCCGGGTTCGGTGCTCGGATCGCCGACCGGTTTTCCAAACTGGGTAATGATCACCTGCTCCGTCTGGTGGACCGTGTAGAAGCAACCCAGAAGGAGCCGGAACGCCAGGAACGCGCCAACGATCGCGACAATCGTGAGACATCCGCGCCTGTTCATTTCGCCTCCGGTTTAAGCGACAGCGGCAGGATGGGCAGAAACTGTTTCATCGAATCATCGATGATGATCTTGGGTCCCATCGCTGGGAGGACGTCCTGCATGGTTTCGAGGTAAAGGCGGGTGCGGGTGATTTCCGGGGCCTTGATGTACTGGCCGAGCATCGCGTTGAAGGAAGCGACATCGCCTTCAGCTTCGTTCACCCGTTTGAAGCGATACCCTTCCGCGCCGCGGACGGTCTGGTCGGCCTGACCCCGGGCGCGCGGCACGGCTTCGTTGTAGTCGCCGTTGGCGACGTTGATGGCATTCTCCCGGTCCTGCTGGGCCCGGTTGACTTCGTTGAAAGAGGCCTGCACTTCCCGGGGCGGATTGACGTTCTTCAACTGGACCTGGTCGACCCGGACCCCGAGCTTGTAGCGCGTGGCCAGTTCCTGCATCCGGGTGAGCGCGGAAATCTCAATATCCTGGCGGCCAATCGTGATCACTTCATCGACAGTGCGATCGCCGATTACTTCGCGCATCGCGGCCTCAGACAAATCGCGCAAGGTCTGGCCGGGATTGCGAACATCGAAGAGATATTCCTTGGGATCACTGATCCGGTATTGGACGACCCATTCGACCAGGGCCGCATTCAAATCGCCTGTCACCATCGATTTTTCCTCCACCTGCTGCGTGGTCGGCTGGTCCGGATTCGTGTAGCCCGAAGTGTAAAATCCGAACTCGAGTTTCAACTGCCGGCGCGTGGGCAGCACCGTTACTTCATCGACGCCGAGAGGTATCTTGAAGTGCAGGCCGGGCTCGACGGTCTTGAGAAACTTGCCGAAACGGAGCACCACTCCTTCCGATTCGGCCGGGACGGTATAATACGAAGTCCAGAGAACGATCAACGCCGCAACGATCAGCACCGCCAGCCCGATCAGCCGCATCGGAAGCTTCGGCAGATTGATATTAACGACGGCGGGCGGTTGATTATTCACAAGACAAAATGCCGCCAGCCCACCGGCGGCCAGCCATTTCCGTAAAGCTAAGCGGGCGGCAGCCACAAGCGAAGCGCAAAGTTGCGCCCGACGACTAAGCGGTCCGGAAACCGAACCAAGAAACACTCGCCTTGCCCTCGAGATTCGTATAATTCTTTGAGGTCCAATGAAGAGAACAAGCGAAGAAGTCGCGACCACCATCGAAGGCTTCGTCAACGGCACCGGTCGCCAATGGGACTGGGACGGTTTCACTTCCATCCGGATTGACGATCCGGAGCTGGAAGCGATCCGGCAGAAATGCCTGTCGGCGCGGGATGAATATCCGCCCTCCAAGCCGACCGACTATTGCAGTGAGGCCGGGATGGAGGTCATGCGAAAACTGGCCGGTGATTTGCGGAACCGGTCGGGGCAGAAGGCAGGCGTTTAGGCCCTCGTCTCCAGTTTTGAGTGTTTGATGCGTTAGTTCTGGGGCCGCCTCGCTCCATGACGCGTTTGATCGATGCGGCTGCCCAGTTTGCGCTCGCGTCGCCCGCAGGGCAGCGGCTACAGAAGATCATGCGTCAACGACTCTACCGGATCGGCAGCTGGAGCGTGATTTTGCTCCCAGGCCTGCTCTTCCTGTCCGCCCTGGTGGTGCCATGGATTCCGGATGGGATGGGCCTCTTTTCGGATGGCCCGGGCCCCTGGTATCAGCCGGTGACGGCGCTGCTTTTTCCTCACCGCGCTTTTCTATGGATATCCGATAACTCGCTTGTGTATTCGTTGGGGCGGCGACGACGCCTTTCTTTCGCCCACTTATTACGTCGCCCTGGCGATCTATAGTCTGCTTTGGATGTGGGTCCTCCGGTCGGCGTTTTCCAATTTGAGACAGAAGCTCGCGAAACCAAAAGGATAAGGCGCCTCGCCTGTCGAAATGCATTACTTCGAGGAAGCGGAGGTTCGCAAACTTCTCGACACCGGCCAGCTGATCGCGGCGATGAGGCGGGTCATGGCTGAGTTTTCGGAAGGGAAATGGAAGCAGCCGTTGCGCGGCGTCCTCGCCCAGGAAGGCGGTTTCTTCGGCGTCATGCCCGCCTCCGGTTCTTCAATGGGAATTAAGATGGTGACTTACTACCCGGAGAACGCCGGAACCCGCCTTCCGACTCACATGGCGGTCATCGCGCTGTTCGATCCGAAGACAGGGGAACCGCTCGCCCTCATGGATGGGCGTTACATCACCGAGATGCGGACGGCAGCAGTGTCGGCGGTTGCGACCGATGCGCTCGCTTCGCCTGACGCGAAGGTGCTGGCGTTGCTCGGCGCCGGAGTGCAGGGACGCGCTCATCTGGAAACGCTGGCGCGCGTCCGCCGCTTCCAGGAAATCAGGATTTGGAACCGGAACCCCGAACGGGCGGAACGTTTTGCGAAAGAGCATGGCGTCAAATCCATGACGCTCGAAGCGGCCGTCCGCGATGCCGACTTGGTGGTGACGGCGACGAGCGCGCACGAACCGTTCTTGAAAGGCGAATGGTTGAAGCCTGGCGCGCACGTGAATGCCGTCGGCGCCTCCCGGCCGAATTGGCGGGAACTGGACGACGCGGCCATGGCCAACGTGGTGGTCGTGGATTCCTATGAGGGGGCGCGGAATGAAGCCGGGGACGTGATCCTGGCGGGGATCACACCTTACGCGGAGCTGGGCGAAGTGTTGAATGGAACGAAACGCGTCGACCCTGGGGCGACGACGATTTTTAAATCGCTGGGCATGGCAGTTGAGGACGTGGCGGCAGCGAAGCTGGTGTACGAGGCGTCAAGGAACGGCGGTTTGAAACCGCCGACGAACTAAAGACGGCGATTTCAAATCGCCGCTCCTTGAAGCTGGCCGCATAACCTGCGTAGAGTGAAATTCGTGGACACCGTACGGCGCATCGAGTTGTCGGAAATTCGCGAAGCGCGAAAGCGCATCGCTGGCACGATTCTCCGCACGCCGCTCGTGAAGCTCGAGCTCGGGCCGGGCTTTCCGGATATTCGTCTCAAGCTCGAGAACCTGCAGCCTATTAACGCCTATAAGTTGCGGGGGGCAGCGAACGCCGTGGCCATGCTCTCGGACTCCGAACGCAAACGCGGAGTGTGGACGATCAGCGCCGGGAACGCCGGACAGGGCGTCGCCTATGCGGCCAGAAAAGCGGGCGTTCCCAGCACCGTCGTTGCGATCGAGACCGCGCCGAAAGCGAAGCTCGAGCGCATGCGCGCGCTCGGCGCGAAGCTGATCACCGTTCCTTACGAGGTCGCCTGGCGCGCCCTCGAAGACCGGGCTTATCCCGGGGCCGAAGGAACCTTCGTCCATCCGTTCGATGACGATAACTTCATCGCGGGTCACGGAACGATGGGGCTCGAGATTCTGGAGGACGAACCGAACACGGCCGCCGTAATCGCGGCGATCGGCGGCGGCGGACTCATCACCGGCGTCGGGAGCGCCATCAAAGCCTTGAAGCCCGACGTGAAAATCTTCGGCGCGGAACCGGAGACAGCCGCGCCCGCCGCTTTGTCTTTCGAGAAAGGATCACCGCAGGCGTTCCCGAACTGGGAAGCATCATTCGTCGATGGCGCCGGCGGGCAAAGTATGTTTCCGCGGATGTGGGAACGAATGAAGCCGCTCGTAGACGGCTACATCGTCGTCAGCCTGGAAGAGACAAAAGCCGCGATGCGAATGATGGCCGAGAAAGCACGGATCATCGCGGAAGGCGCCGGCGCGCTGCCCCTGGCGGCGGCGTTAACCGGCAAGGCCGGCCAGGGCCCGATCGTCGCGATCGTTTCCGGAGGTAATATCGACTTACAGAAGTTCGCTGAACTAATCGGATCAAAGACATGAAAGCTCTTCTCTTGCTCTGCGCTGCCGTCCTTATCTTGCTCGGCCTTACCGGGGTGCTTTGGCCGGAGGGACTAATGGATCTCGCGAAATATTCATTCACGACCAGCGGAACCTACGCCATTGCTGCGCTCCGCATTCTCGTGGGAACATTCCTTTTCCTGTGTGCGAAGGCGAGCCGGACACCGCGCACTATTCGCGTGATTGGCGCGGTGATCTTCACCGTCGGGATTGTTGGTGTCCTTCTCAGTCACGAGCCGGCCCAACGAGTGAGCGAATGGTTGTTGGCGAAAGGATCCGACACGTTGCGCATCGTGGCCTGCCTGCCGCTGGCAGTCGGCTTCTTCATTGCCGGCTCGACGCTGACCAAGGGCTCCCGGAAATAAGAATTAGATATGACCGGCATGAAAGACATGACCCAGGGGTCGGTGACGAGTCACCTGCTCCATATGGCCTCGTTCATGGCGGTGAGCATGGTAGTCCAAACCCTGTATCTGCTCGCCGATCTTTACTGGGTCGGAACGCTGGGAAAAGAAGCGATCGCCGCCGTCGGACTCTCCGGCAATCTCATGATGTTCGTCGTCGCGCTGACCCAGATGCTGAGCGTGGGAACGACGACGGTCATCGCGCACGCGGCGGGCCGCAAAGATCAGCCCCATGCCGAACTATGCTTTAATCAATCGTTCATCCTTTCAGCGATCGTCGCGCTGGTCTTTGGCCTGTTCACGTTCGCCGCTCGCCACCAATACAGCGTGACGATGAGCGCGGACGCGGCGACGGCAGCGCTGTCGGAAAGTTATTTGGACTGGTTTATCCCTGCCCTGATGCTGCAATTCTCGCTCGTCTCGTTAGGCGCAGCTTTGCGGGCGACCGGAATCATCAAGCCGGCGGTCGGACTGCAGATCCTGAGCGTGATTCTCAACATGATTCTGGCGCCGCTCTTTATTTTCGGCGTAGGGCCATTTCCAAAAATGGGGGTGGCGGGGGCCGCCTTCGCGACGTTTGTGTCGATCCTGGTCGCCGTCGTCCTGATGGTCGTTTATTTCGAACGCAGTTTTCGGTATCTCCGTTTCCGCGTTTCCCAGTGGCGGCCGCAGATGAAAATTTGGTGGTCGATGTTGCGGATCGGTCTCCCGGCCGGGGCGGAGTTCGCTCTGATGGCCATCTACATCGTGCTCGTTTACGCGATCATTCGCCCGTTCGGCGCGGAGGCGCAGGCTGGGTTCGGCGTCGGTGCGCGCGTTATGCAATCGATGTTCCTGCCGGTAATTGCAGTCGCGTTCTCCGTCGCGCCGGTAGTCGGGCAAAACTTTGGCGGGCGCCGGGCCGATCGGGTGAAGCAGACTTTCTATTCGGCCGCGTGGATCACGACCGTTATCATGATTTTGCTCACGATCTTTTCGCAGATCGAGGCCGGTATTTTCATTCGCGCCTTTACGAAAGATCCCGGCGTGATCGCGGTCGGGAGTGAATACCTGCACATCATATCATTCAACTTCGTCGCGATGGGGCTGATCTTTACCTCCTCGAGCGTGTTCCAGGGAATCGGCAACACCTGGCCGCCGTTGATCGCCTCGGCCACGCGTCTGTTGCTTTTCATTTTGCCGGCGGTCGTGCTCTCACGCCTGCCGGGGTTCCATATCAAACAGGTCTGGTATCTCTCGGTCGGGTCGATTCTGTTCCAGGTTTGCGTGAATCTCTTCCTCCTTCGGCGCGAATTTCAGCGGAAACTTGTTTTCCCCGACGAAGGCGACCTCGCGGTCACCGGCTCGGCTACGCCGGCCTGAGCAGCAATGAGCTTCCAGAGCCGGCTCGGCTGTTGGTGGATCCGGCTGACCATGAAACGGAAGCCGCCCGGCGAAGCGGCGCTGGTTGATTTCACCCGGCGCCGATTCAATCCGCCCGGCTGGATCGTCGGGATGCACTCTCGCGGAATGAAGATCGAGCGCGTCGATTCGCCCGTGAAAGGCGAATGGATTTCGGACTCGAAGACGGTCCCGGACGACAAGGTTATCTACTATCTTCACGGCGGCGGATACATCTCCGGTTCGGCGAAAACCGGCCGACCGCTCACCGCTCCCCTCGCGCGCCAAATGGGCGGCGTCCGCATTTTCAGCCTCGATTACCGGCTCGCGCCCGAACACCATTTTCCCGCCGGACTCGACGACGCGGTGGCGGGTTATCGCTGGCTTTTATCGAGCGGCATCGATCCCGGGAATATTTCGGTGATGGGTGATTCGGCCGGCGGCGGAATGACTCTGGCCCTGGCGATGCGGCTGCGCGACGCGGGCGAGCCGTTGCCGGCGGGTTTGGTTTGTCTCTCGCCCTGGACCGATATGACGGGGAACAGTGAGTCGATCAAAGCGAACGCGGAGCGCGATCCGATGTTCGTGGCGGAGGATGTTCATCGTTATGCGGACGCTTATCTGGGGGGCCAATCGCGGCTCGGTCCCCTCGCTTCGCCGTTGTTTGGGAATCTCGCCGGGCTACCGCCGATGTTGGTCCACGTTGGCGACACGGAAGTGCTCCTCGACGACGCGCGCAGCCTCCACGAAAAAGTCCGCGCGGCCGGCGGCTCGAGCGAGCTCCACGTTTATCCAAGTGTTCCGCACGGCTGGCATTTCGGGGCGCCGTTCGTCCCCGAGACGCAAGAGGCGTTGCGGGAGATTGCCGCGTTCATCGAGCGTCACGGCGCCTAATTGTAGCGACGGGCGCTCTGTCGCCGTAAACAAGCCTGTTAGCAGGCGACGCGTATGACGCCGATAGAGCGGCATCCCTTCTCCGACATCAATGAATGCCTCGCGTGTTGTAACCTTTGAAAACCTTACTTATCTCGAAGTAATAAACTTTCGTCCCCTCATCCACCCGGACTTCCATCTTGTCGCACGGGCCGCTGCTGTCGATGCCCTGGTTCAGAAGTCTGGCACCGAGCATGTTCAGAATGAAATATTCTTCTGTAACCTGGATCACGGGCCAGGCCGTCTGGCACGTTTTCCCGTCGCCGTTTTTCACAATCGAATTCAACAGTCCGAACTCGATGTCGTGATATTTCTTTTGGTTGGCCGCGTCTCCCAGAACCTTGTACGTCTGCTGGAGGATCTTGTGCGCCTCCATGTCGGTGTAGTCGATGCTCAGCATCTTTTTCGCGACCAGAACAATCTCCGTGTATTTCGTTTTCTTCATCAACTCGCGCATCGTCTTTCTGAGCGACTCGATATCCGGCTTCGTCTCAGCCGCGACCTTAAACTGCTCGCTCTCCAAAAAGCTCTCTCTGAACTCACGATAGTTTATGTCCGTTTCTCCCGCTTCCAGCTGCCGAACCAACTTGGAATACTTGTCGTCGTAACTGGGAACTGCGACGCCGGGAGGGTTCTGCGCCAGCGCGGTGTGGCAGAGCGCGAACATCGCGAACAACGAGTGAAATACTTTCCGGAGATTCATCTGATCCCTCTTGGTCACCAACGGAGAAGGAAAACGGGTGCGAGTGCTGCGACTGCTGCGGCTCCTTGCAGCGCCAGAACCGACAGCGCGCATCTTGGCGCCTTTGGCAGCCACCTGATCGCGAAGAAGAGGATGACAGGCAGCTGTCCGGCCATGAGTAGCTGCCAGAGGTGTGCCGCTGTGCCCTCATCTTGCTGAGGCGCAGCTCCGACAAACGCGAGATGAGTCAGCACAACTCCGATGGCCAGAAGCGACATCGCGATCGGAAGAAATGCGCTCGGACGTTTGAGTGTATTTGGAAGGTTGATGTCGGTGTTCATGCGGTTCAGGTCTAACAAGTCACAAGATTTGATTTCGAAAGCTTGAGAGTTCGCCGGACACGCGTCACCCGCATCGTTTGGCTAGGCGACTTGGTTCATCGAGAAGATCGAGACACGTCTGGCTCGTGGCTAATATGCGCTTGCTTGAGCTTGGCTGCGGCATCTAGCGCTTCTTGTCGAGAAGCGAATCGAAACCGCAAATGCAAGTACCCCCCCTGCCGGAATATCTCTGAATTAAGAAACCCTATCCCAGCAGCAGCTTGCTGCTTCTGTTTAGCTTCAGCCTCCGATTCGTATTGGCCTATAAAAACGAGCCACTCTGGATTCGAGGAAAGCAAAGGCGTCACCTCGATTGGCTTTGATTCCGCGGTGAGAACAGGCGTGGCGGGACGAAGTTGTGATTCGCGCGTGATCGCGCAGGCGTAGGCCGCGACGCCTAGAAAGAGCAGAACGAAGATTACACTTCGGGTTCGGTGAGGCGCATCGCGGAAGAGTATCGCAGCCAGAACGCTCAAGGCGGGGACCATTAAGGCGAGAATGCCAAGCGGAGTTTGCGAAGCTGCTTTGATGATATCCGGCGCGTTCTTGAAGATTTCATCTGTTGCTGTCGCTGCGAGTGTTGTCGGCATTGGATAAAAGATGCGAGTAACTAACGAGAATTAGACGAAAATTTGTCCTGAAAGGCCAACAATTTTTCCCTTTATCACGGGATCCGGAGGAGACAGGGATCGCGAAGGACGGAGAGGCGTCGCTCTGTCCATAAGAACGCGCAGCGGGCAGTCAGGCGTGAGTACGGCGAGCCCGCGCGGTGGCGGGACCGTCGCTACAGCGAATTACTTCGGCGGAGCTGGAGCGGGCGCTTCGGCCGGGGCGGTCTTTGTCAGGCCGCGCCGTTTCAGGAGCGGGGTCACATCGGGATCGGCGCCGGTGAAGTTGTGGAACAACTTCATGGCGTCGTTGCTGCCACCCCGGGAAAGCAGCGTGTCGCGGAAATGATCGCCGTTCTCGCGCTTCAAGCCGCCGTGCGCTTTCATCCAGTCGACGCTCTGAGCGTCGAGCACTTCGCTCCAAAGATACGAGTAATAGCCCGCCGAATAACCACCCGCGAACGCGTGCGAGAAATAAGTCGAGCGATAGCGCGGCGGAACCGGCGGATAATCGACGCCGGCCTTTTTCAGCGCTTCGGCTTCGAAGGCGAGCGTGTCAGCCGGCACCTGATCGGGCGTGAGCTGGTGCCAGGCCTGGTCGAGCAGCGAAGCGGCGAGGTATTCGGTGGTCTTGAATCCCTGGTTGAATTGCTCCGTGGCCATGACCTTGTCGAGAAGTTCCTTCGGCATTGGTTCCCCGGTCTTATAATGCTTCGCGTAATTCTTCAGGATCTCCGGCCAGGTCGCCCACATCTCATTCACCTGCGAGGGATACTCGACGAAGTCGCGCGGAACGCTCGTCCCGCTGAAGCGCGGATACTTCACGTTTGAGAACATCCCGTGGAGCGCGTGTCCGAATTCGTGGAACGCGGTCCGGACTTCGTCGTGGGTCAGGAGTGTCGGCTCGCCCGCGGGAGGCTTGGGAATATTGAGGTGGTTGGCCACGACCGGCTTCGTCCCGAGCAACCCATTCTGGCCGACATACTGGTTCATCCAGGCGCCGCCGCGCTTGGAAGGGCGCGCATAATAATCGCCGATAAAGAGCGCGAGCGGTTTCCCGTCTTTATCGGTCACTTCCCAGATCCGGACTTCAGGCAGATAGGTCGGAAGATCCTTCCGTTCCTTGAAGGTGATCCCATAAAGCTTGGTCGCGGCGAAAAAGACGCCGTCAACCAGGACATGATCCAGTTCGTAATACGGTTTGAGCTGCGATTCGTCGAAAGCATAACGTGCCTTGCGCACTTTCTCGGAATAGAAATCCCAGTCGCAGGCCGCCAGTTGAAAGCCGCCTTTTTCCTGGTCGATGATCTGCTGCATATCGGCGCCCTCTTTCTTCGCATTGGCCACCGCGGCGGGCGCGAGATCGGAGAGAAGCTTGTTCACCGTGCCAACGTCTTTCGCCGTCTGGTCCTCGAGCTGATAGGCGGCGTGATTTGCATAACCGAGCAGCGTGGCGCGTTCGGCCCGTAATTTCGCCGTGCGGCTGACGACTTCCTTGTTGTCGAATTCGCCGCCGTGGCTGTTCCGGGCCAGCGATGTCGCCATGATCTTTTCCCGCAAAGCGCGATTTTGAAGCGAAGCGAGAGCCGGCTGGCCGGTCGTGTTCAGAAAACGAATCACCCATTTGCCTTCTTTGCCTTCATCCTTGGCCGCGGACGCCGCCGCCGCGATCTGGTTGTCGGACAGTCCGGCGAGATCTTCTTTCTTCTCAATCACGAGCGACGAAGCGTTCTTCTCCTTCAGCACGTTCTGCTCGAAGTCGGTCGAGAGTTTTGCCAGTTCGGCGTTGATCGCTTTCAGGCGTGTCTTCTGTTCCTCGTTCAGTTTCGCTCCGGCCCGGACGAAATCCTTGTAGTAACGCTCGAGGAGCCATTTTGATTCCGGGTCGAGGTTGCTCGATTCGCGCGCGTTGTAGAGCGTTTCGATCCGGGCGAAGAGCGCGCTGTTAAGATGAATGGCGTCCGCGTGCGCGGAAAACTTCGGCGCCATTTCCTTGTCGAGTTTTTGCAGGTTCGGATTGGTATTGCAGGCGTTCAGGTTCGAGAAAACGCGCCGCGCCCGGGCATAAAGCAGCCCCGATTTTTCCTGCGCCACCACCGTGTTTTCGAAAGTCGGCTTCTCGGTTTGCTTGGCGATCGCTTCCGATTCCTTCAGCTCCTCCGCCATCCCCTGCTCGAGGGCCGGCTGGAAATGCTCGTCCTTGATTTTGTCGAACGGGGGGAGCTTAAACGGAAGTGTGCTTTCGGTGAGGAGCGGGTTGGCGGTCACGTTGGTTTTTACCGGGTCAGGCGAGGACGATGGCGAAGGGTTGGCCGCGCGACAAGGGGTGATGAGCGCGAAACCCAGGAGGACCGCCGTGCCAAGGGCGATTCGAAAGATAACCGAAGCGGAAGATGGATTGAGATAATTCATAAACAATAGACGGAATAAACGGCGTTTCCCGAACGCTTCGGGGCCGTGAAGCGAACGCGACCAAATTAAGCGCGGCAAAGGTTGCAGGGCAAGCGGTCGTCGCGCCGGCCCGCAGGAGCACATCTCCATGGAACGGAGCCTGCTAAAGACGATGCGGAGAAATATCCCGAAAACCCTGACCCAACCATGTCTCGCACCCTCTGCATAAACGCCTCGCCGCGATCCCATTCCGAATTGGAAAACATGGTCGACGGACGGATGGAACTGGCCCTGGGCGACGCCATCTTTCGCGAGCTATTCGAGGGGGCGCCGATCGGGATGGCAATCCTGGCGCTGGATGAACGGTTCCTCCAGGTGAATGCCTCGTTTTGCGAGATGGTCGGTTACGCGAACGAGGAATTGAGGCAGCGGACCGCGGAAGACATCACTTTCGGCGAAGACATCGAGACCGGCCGGCAGCTGGCCAAAAGCCTGTTGGAGGGGACGACTCGCTCGACCGGTGACAAGCGCTACGTGCGCAAGAACGGGGAAGTCCTTTGGGTGAGCCGAACGGCCAGTATCATCCGCGACGAAAAAGGCGCGCCCCAATATTTTCTCCTCATGGTCGAGGATATTTCGGAACGGAAAGCAGCCGAGAAAGCGCTTCGCGAAGCCAAAGTGGAAGCCGACCGGGCCAACCACGCCAAGAGCGAATTCCTGTCCCGGATGAGCCACGAGCTGCGGACTCCGCTCAACTCGATCCTTGGTTTCGGCCAATTGCTCGACCGGCAATCGCCCAGCGAAATCCAACGGACCCGGGTTCGTTACATCCTGAGCGCCGGCCGGCATCTCCTCAATTTGATTAATGAGGTCCTGGACATAAGCCGGATCGAAGCGGGCAATTTGCAATTATCGCTGGAGCCGGTCTGCGTGGAGGAAGCGATCGCGGAAGCTGTCGATCTCATGTGCCCGCTGGCCGCGGAACGTGCCATCAGCCTTGCCACCGCAGCCTCTCTCGATACCACCACTTATGTTTTGGCAGATCGTCAGCGGCTCAAACAAGTGCTGCTGAATTTGCTCTCCAACGCGGTCAAGTACACCGCCCTGCAAGGCAGCGTCACTCTCTCCTTTACGGAATCCGGCCGGAACTCGATCCGGATTCAGGTTCACGATACCGGCGCGGGAATTCCGGTGGAAAAATTAGCACGACTATTTACCCCATTCGACCGCCTCGGCGCGGAGCAATCCACTGTCGAAGGCACGGGTCTTGGACTCGCCCTTTGCCAGCGTCTCATTCAGGCGATGCACGGCTGCATCGGCGTGAACAGCACGGTCGGAAACGGCAGTACCTTCTGGTTGGAACTTCCCCAGGCCGAATCCCCCTTCCAGACCCTTGCGACCCAGAAAATGACAGTGACCCCCGAGAAGCCCTCCACCGAAACGGGACGCCGGGTGCTTTATATTGAGGACAACTTCTCGAACGTCACGCTTGTCGAGCAAATGCTCGCGGAACGGCCGACTGTCGAGCTGATCACCGCGATGCAAGGCCGGGTCGGGATCGAGCTGGCGCGCAAACATTTGCCCGACCTCGTCCTGCTGGATCTTCATTTGCCGGACTTGCCGGGATGGCAGGTGCTCGGCCAGCTAAAGGCCGATCCGGCCACGCGTAACATTCCCGTCATTGTCATCAGCGCGGATGCAACTGCTCCGCAAATAAAGCGCCTGCTTTCCTCCGGCGCCCGGGCTTATCTCACCAAGCCCCTGGACCTCGTGGAATTCTTCCGCGCGATCGACCAGGCGATCTACTCGGCCGAGGCGGAAACAGAAGAGGCCGCCGCATAGATGTTTTCGATTATGGCTAATGCTTATTCACTCACCCCGGGCGATAAAATCGTGACGACCGCAGCCATAAAAAAGGCAACACTTTTCGTCGTCGCGGCAGCATCGTTCTTCCTGTCGAGCCGATCTGTCGAGGCCGCACCCGCCGTGGCGTCTACCGTGACGGAAATCGTTTACGGCATTTCCAATGGAGGAGGCACTCCGGCGGATAATCGGATCTACCGGATCGACCTCGCCACCGGCGATTTGTCCAACATGGTGCCGCTGACGCTGGCAGGTTTCACAATTTCCAAAACGCAAGCCCTGGCTGCCCGGCCGAGCGACGGCGTTCTGTTCGCTATCATTCAAACGACCGGTACCACCGCGCGCCGGCTGGTAACGGTCAATCCGGTGACCGGCGTATGCACAAACGTAGGGTTGCTGGGTTATCAGTTCGCCACCCTTGCTTTTCGGGCGAACGACGTCCTCTATGCCGTGACTGGCGATTCAGTCCAGAGCCCAGGGCCCGATCCGGAAACTCTCTTCACGCTGGATACCACTACGGGCCAGGCGACCCTCCTCTTCGCTTTGGGGAATGGCGCCGACGGCGAAACAATTGCCTTCCATCCTAACGGTCTTCTCTATCACTCGTCCGGAAACGGCGCGGCCCTCTTTGAAAGTGTCGATGTCGATAGCGAGGAGATCACGCCGATCGGCGAGTCCACTGTTGAATGCTTCGCGATGGGATACTCGACCGTTCTCGGACAGATGTTCGGTTCGGATTATAATTCGGACCTTTACACAGTGGATATTGCTACCGGTGCGCGGACGTTTGTTGGAGACATGACCGATCAACTGGGTGGCGGGAAAAACCGCGGTCTGGCCGTTGTTGTGAGTGGCTTACCCTCGCCAACGCCGACCGCAACCCCGACTGCGACTCCCACGGCAACGCCGACCGCCACTCCAACCGCGACCCCGACCGCAACACCTACGCCCACCGCCACTC
>JBAPMH010000451.1:0-2927 GCA_049278515.1 Chthoniobacterales bacterium | reverse complement strand
CTTGTGCCAGGCACCTATTTTTGGTTAGGCGTTCGCCGCGGCGAACGCCTCGACGGCGCCTTTTCATTTCAGCCGGTTCCTTTACACTCAGGGTCGATGCCTGCTGTTTCCATAGGAGAAATCGTTGATCTTGTAGGCGGCCAGTTCGCTGGTCCGCGCGATAAGTCGATCGCATCCGTCGCGCCGCTGGCCTCGGCGGCCGCGGACCAGCTCAGCTTTCTCAGTAATCGCAAATACGCCGCCGAGCTCGCCGCCACCAATGCCGGCGCCATTCTCGTTCCCAGAAAATTGGAAGGTAACGACGCTCGCTGGATCCGGGTGGATGATCCTTATTTCGCCTTTGCGAGAATCATGACGCGTTGGTTTTCAAATCGTCCGGCGCCAAAAGGCATTTCGCCGAAAGCCGTTGTCGCGTCATCCGCGAAAATCGGCGGTAACGTCACCCTCGGTCATTTCGCCGTAATCGGCGACGATGTCGTGATTGGAAACAACGTCACCATTTTTCAGGGGGTTTCGATCGAGGCGGGCTCCGTCATTGGGGACGACTGCATTATTTATCCCAATGTTGTCATTTACGACGGAACGCGCATCGGCCGTCGCTGCATCATTCACGCCGGCGTCGTCATTGGGTCGGACGGTTATGGGTTCGCCATGCACGAGGGGAAACATCATAAGATCCCGCAAATCGGCATCGTTCGGATCGAAGACGACGTCGAGATTGGCGCCGGCTCGACGATCGACCGCGCAGCCCTGGGCGAAACCGTCATAGGCGAGGGGACCAAGATCGATAACCTGGTCCAGATCGGACATAACGTGAAGATCGGGAAACATTGCCTCCTTGTCTCGCAGGTGGGCGTCGCCGGCTCCACCGAACTGGGCGATCATGTTTTTGTGGCGGGCCAAAGCGGCTTTTCCGGCCATCTCAAGATCGGCCATCGCGTCCAGGTCGCCGCCAAAAGTGCCGTGCTCGCAGACGTCCCCGACGACACCAAAGTCATGGGCTCGCCGGCAATGCCTTTCACCGAATTTGCCCGCCGCCACGCCGCCCTGAAAAAGCTGGCCCGTCCGAACAAGCCGTCATCCCGAGCGAAGTCGAGGGACCCCGTGGAATAACGAGCACCGTCGCCTAAACTCTCCCCACTTTCACCGCCAGCGGCCAAACCACCCGCCGCGCCTCTTCTCCCCACGCCTGCCGCAAGTCTCCCTCCACGCCTACCAGCGGGTCACGCTTCTCAGCCGCCATGAATCGCTGCGTTGCCGACCACGTTCCCAAATACCCCAGCAGATGTTCCGCCTCCCACTCCGCCACCATCTCAAACGGCGGCGCGGCAATTTGATCGAACGCAAACGGCAGTTCTTCGAACCTTTCGACCAGCACCCGTTCCGCGGGCCAATATGGTCCGACGACGTCGGAATAATAATGATTCACGATCGCATCGACCGCGGGTGAGACCGTGGCCAGCTTGTAGGCCCACGCCGCCACAATCCCTCCCGCTCTGGCCACCCGCCGGGCTTCCGCTTCGAAACGTGCCAGATCGAACCAATGCAACGCCTGCGCGACCGTCACCAGGTCGGCGCTGGCCGCGTTGAGCCCGCTCTCCTCGGCCGTGGCCACCCGATATTCCACCCGCCGATGGCGCTCCGCATTCGCGATTTGCTTCCCGCTCGCGTCTGTCGCGATGACTCGCTCGAAAACCGCCGCCAGTTCAATCGCCGCCTGCCCGCTTCCGGTCGCGCAATCCCAGGCTAATTCTCGGGCGGGGGCAATTGACGCCAGCCATCGAAACAATTCCTTCGGATACCGCGGCCGATACTTCGCGTAATCCGCCGCCTGAGCAGAGAAGTGGTCTTTGAATTCGGCGTTAGGCGTTGGACGTTGGGCGTTCGACGTTTTCTTATTCTCCTTTTGGACCGGGCATCGTCCTCACGCCCACCCGCGCCAGGTATTCATCGGCCTGCAACAGATTAGTTCCCGCGCGCTGCACGATCTTGAGCAGATTATCCATCGACGACACTTCCTCGAGCTGTTCGGTCAGAAACCACTGGAGGAAATTGATCGTGATATAATCGTTCTCGTTCCGGGCTAGCTCGACGAGCGCGTTGATCTGGTGCGTCACCTTCACCTCCTGGTCGAGGGAAAGCTTTACCGCCTGCTCCGGATTCTTGAATTTCGACTGCGGCGCATCGATCGCCGGGATCACCACCTGCCCGCCCGCGTCCACGACATATTTGATGAAGCGCAGGGCGTGCTCTTTCTCTTCCTCCGCCTGCTGAAAGAAATGCTGGGAAAGTTGCGGCAACGCCTCGGCCGCAAAATGCGCCGCGATCGCATAGTATTGCATCGAGGCGCTGAATTCGTATCCGATTTGCTCATTGATGGCGTCGACGACTTTTTGGTTGGTCAGCATAAGAAAGCCTTTCGGTTTGCTTCTTTCATTTACGCCGGTCCACCCGATCGTCAATTCGCCCATCGTTATATGCAGAAACCCCGCGCTGGTTTCCAAGCGCGGGGCTTCTGTTCTGGCGACGTACTATTGATTCGCTCACTCCCGTTCGCTCAGTCGCCGCGGCGACCCTGACCGTCTATCCGCCGGCCTCCCGGCTCGGCGTATTCTCCGAGTAGGCGACGTCCAGAAACAAAAAGCCCGACATGTTTTCACATGCCGGGCTTTCAGTTCTGGCGACGTCCTACTCTCGCACAACCTATCGTCGCACTACCATCGGGGCTGCAGCGTTTCACTTCCGTGTTCGGAATGGGAACGGGTGGTTCCACTGCGCTATGATCACCAGAGAAGAAAGTTGAGGGTTGGGGGCTGATAGTTGAAAGCCACCACTCGCCGCTCAGCGCTCGTCTCTGACGATTACGTCGATAAAATTTCCAAAGAACCCGGCACTCCGCCGATTCTCTGAGATCTACATACAGGAAG
>JBAPMH010000450.1:0-10961 GCA_049278515.1 Chthoniobacterales bacterium | reverse complement strand
CAAACATTGCCGGTGGATTCGCGCCGCTCTTTTGATAAGGTGTTTTTCAGCGTGAACGAAACTTCGACCACACCAGAAACCGACGCTCCGAACAGCAAGGAAGATCCCACCGCTCCGCGGGCCTCTTCCGCTTCCTCTCCCTCTTCCTCTGCTCCCTCCGACCGCGCCGATCTTCGCCCGGAAAATATCAACGACGCCGTCATTCGCCTTGCCGGAAATTCGCAGGACGGCATCCAAAGCGCCGGCGCCTTTCTGGCGCGCCTCGCCGGCCGCAGCGATCACGACGTCATGACCTACATGACGATTCCCGCCACCATCTCCGGCGGGCCTTCCATTTTTCAGGTCCGCATGGGTACCGGCGAAGTGCTTTCTGCCGGCGACGAAGCCGATTTCCTGGTCGCGTTTTATCAGCACAGTTACCAGGACCACATCGGCTTTCTGAAAGAGGGCGGCGTTCTTCTCTACGATTCCGATAACGTCCAGCCCGACCTCGACGACAAACGTTTCGTTTACGTCGGTGTCCCCATCACTGGCCTGACGATCGAAGCGCTGGGCGGAACGGCGAAGGACAAAGGCAAAAACATTTTCATTCTCGGCCTGATCGCGAAAATCTTTCATCTCGACGTCGATAAACTCACGACGTTGATCAAAGAAAAGTTTGCCGGCAAAGATGCGAGCATCGCCAACACCGCCTTGATGGCATTCCAGGCCGGCTACGGCTACCCGGTCGGCAACGTCCTGACGAAGCAATACAAATTTGAGGCGACCGTCCACAAAGCCGGCGATCGCGCTCAAATCACGATGGATGGCAACCAGGCGCTCGCCTACGGGTTGATCGCCGCCGGGGTCCGTTACGGCGCCGGTTATCCGATCACGCCCTGGTCATCCGTCATGGAAATCCTGCGGACCGAGCTGCCGAAGTACGGCGGCCTCTTCGTCCAGGCCGAGGACGAGCTCGGGGCCGTCTCGCTTGCCCTCGGCTTTTCGTTCTCCGGATATCTCGCCGTCACCGGCAGCGCGGGTCCCGGCATTTCGCTCAAGACCGAGGCGATTGGCTGGGCCTCAATGTCGGAGATGCCGCTCATCATTATCAACGTGCAGCGCGGCGGCCCGAGCACCGGCCTTCCCACCAACGTTGAGCAGAGCGATCTCTTCCAGGCCATCTTCGGCGGGCACGGGGACAGTCCCCGCGTCGTCCTCGCGGCCGCGACGGTGGAAGATTGTTTCTACATTTCGATCGAAGCGGCGCGGATCGCCCGCAAATACAGCACGCCGGTTTTCATTTTGAGCGACACGTCGCTCGCCACCCGGATCGAGGCGTTCGACGAGCCGCAGCTCAAGGAGTTGATGATCGACCCGAAACTCGACCTTTCGCCGCGCCCGGCCGGGTTCAAGCCGTATGCGGTCGATCAGATCACGCAACATGTGCCGCCCGGCTCGCCGATGATCGATGGAAAATATCCGCTCATTTCCGGCCTCGAACACGACGAGATGGGCCATCCCACCGGGAGCCCGAAGATGCACATGGCGATGACCGCCAAACGCCGGAACAAGTTGCGCCAGCTCGCCGAAGAAATTCCGGTCCCCGAAGTTTATGGGGATCAGGAAGGCGGCACCCTGCTCGTCGGCTGGGGTTCCACTTACGGACCGATCCACGACGCCGTGAAATTGGCGCGCGAACATGGCGAGAAGGCCGGGGCGCTCCATCTACGGCACATCCACCCCTTGCCAAACGGTCTCGAAAAACTCTTCGCCAGATTCAAACGCGTCGTGGTCGTCGAAATGAACGACCAGGGCCTCTACGGGTTCGGTCAGCTGGCCACTATTTTGCGGGCCCGTTACTGCGAGCCGAAAATCGAAAGCGCCACCAAGACTGACGGGCTTACCTTCCGAGTGAAGGAGATTCTCGGACGCGTTTTCGAGGGCCGCTCGTTTGCCGCCCGAAATATTCCGCGCGAAGGCCCCTCCGTCGTTCACGCCGACTGCTCGGCTGAGAACGTCAAGACCTTGAAAGAGGTCGTGCCGCAGGGCGTCGGCTGACGCCATTTAGCGATTAAGCGACTTAATGATTTAGCGATTTAAAAATGAGCACCGAACAAAACGACACTGCAGCCGCCACCGAGCGGGCCGCGGCGAAGGTGCCGGACGCCGTCGATCGAGCCGGCGACAATACGCCCACCAAGCTGGGCACTGAGGCGGCCAAGGCTTCGTCCGGCCTGGCTGATCACACCAAACATCCGCCCGGCGAACGCGCCAAAAACGCGGACGTCGCCCTTTCCGGCGACGAAGCGAGCCAGAAATAATGGATTTCAGAATGCAGATTTTAGATTGCAGATTGAAGGGCCGCTCTGGAGCTCTGCCCTCTGCCTTCCAATCTGCAATCCGCAATCCGCAATCTGCAATTTGCAATTTCCACATGAGCACCGAACAAAACCCACCATCAGGCAACGGCTCCGCTGTAACCGGCGTCTCCCCCGCAAACCTCCAATCCCCTGCCGGCGAAGCCGCCACTGCGGTCCTCGAGTTCGTTCGCGAAAAAGTCACCAAGAAAGCCGTAACCGCCGATCACCCCACCTGGTGTCCTGGCTGCGGCGACTTCGCTGTCCTCGCTTCCTATTACAAAGTCATCGAGAAACGGCAGCTCGATCACGAAAAGATCGTCACCCTGGCGGGGATCGGTTGTTCCTCGCGTTTCCCCTATTTCGTTAACGGCTACGGTGCCCATTTCATTCACGGCCGCGCCGTCCCGCTCGCCTCCGGCATCAGCCTGGCCCGGCCCGACCTGCACGTCTTTCTCTTCGGCGGCGACGGCGACGGTTTCTCGATCGGCGGGAACCATCTCAATCACGGCGCCCGCAAGAACATCAACATGACCTATTTCATCATGGACAATTTTGTCTATGGCCTGACGAAGAAGCAGACTTCGCCGACGTCGCCGATTGGATTCAAATCGAAGACCGACCCGACCGGCGCGATCGACCATCCGGTGAACCCGATGAAGCAACTCATCAGCGCCGGCGCCAGCTTCATTGCGCGCACCCACGCCACCCAGGTCAACCACATGATCCAGATGATCGAGCGCGCCATGGATCACCAGGGCTTTTCCGTGATCGAATGCCTCAGCGAATGCGTCGAATTTTTCCCCGGCGCCTTCGATCCGGCGAACCCGCGCAAAGGCGGCGCCTTCTCGTTGATCGACGAGAAAAAATACGACAACACTCCCGAGGACGAACTCCGCCACGACGTCACCGACGAGCTCGCCGCCTACAAGCTGGCCCAGCTCCCCTTCCCCGGCGTCTTCGGCGTCTTCTACGAAAGCGATCGCCCCACCAAGAACGCGCTCGAGAAAAAGTGGATCGACACCACTCGCGAAAAGTTAGGCCACCCGACTGATTTGGCCTTGTTGCAGAAGACGTTCGACCGCATGAAGTGACAACGCCGTTTGCGTTGTCGTAACCCGAGACTTCCCCCCCGGAATGAGCAGAGCGGAAAAAGTGTTCGCGTACCTCATGGGAGGCCAACACGATGCCGATTTCTCCTTCGATCAACTCTGTGCGTTGCTGATAAGTCTGGGCTACGCTAAGCGGAAGGCCAAGGGTAGCCACGTCATCTTTCAACGCGGAGGGAGTTTTCTGAATTTGCAGTCGACTACCGGCGGCAAGGCAAAGGCGTATCAGGTCCGGCAAGTGCGGCGAGAGTTGCAAAATCTAGATCTGAAACCATGATGAAGGCAACAGTGCAACCTGACCCACGCGACTACGAAATCCGCATCCGCTATTCTGCTGAACCGGGTGACGATTGCTTCGTCGCTCAGGTGGTCGAGTGGCCTGGCATCATGGCGCACGGTGGAACTCGCGAAGAGGCAGCGCGCCAAATCCAATTGGCTTTGGAGGGTGCCTTGGAAGTCGCTGCAGAGCAGGGCATCAAGCCGCCTTCGCCCGCTTTGGCTCACGTTTCGTAAACTCGTTACTGTTTTGTTTGAATGAGCCTGACCGAGATCCTTGCCGAGATCCCGAAGTTGTCCTTCGCAGAGCGGCAAGAGCTCGTCCGGCGCGCGATTGAGATCGAAGATCAAGACCTCACCGCGGACGAGAAGGCGATTTTGGACCAGCGTCTCACCGACTTTCGTCAAAACCCCGATTCGGGGATCCCCGCAGAACAGCTAAAAGAAGAAGTTTTGCGGCGACTGAGGCCGCGATGATTCAAGAAGTCATCTTCCGCCCAGCGCCGCCGAACGCGACGTCAAACCACCCGCGCCGACGCTGGCGCATGCGTCATAAAATTCCCATTCCCCCACTTCTTAATTCATCCTTCTTAATTCCTACTTTGGTGAGCACGCCCGGCGTGCTCAGGCCACCGGCACCACCGTAGCCGTCGCCATATCGTCAGCCGCTGCCTCCGCCTTGTCCGTGATCAGTTTCCGTAGAAACGGAATGAGCACGACAAGCGCAATACCCACCACCAGGCTGCCCGCGCCGAGCGCGCCGAAAAGCTTCACATACTCAGGGTTGGTCACGACCGCCGTGGTCCCGCTCGGCTCGGGGATCATGCCCGAGAAGTCGCCCGCGAAGAGTGACGCGAGGCCGGTCACCAGCATCCAGCTGCCCATCATAATCCCCTGATATTGCTTCGGCGCGAGCTTGCCGATCATCGCGTACCCGATCGGCATAATGAGCAGCTCACCGATGCTCTGGAGCACGTAGCTCAGAAACAGCCAGACGAACGCGCTCTTGCCGTCGATCCCGGCCAGCTTGATCCCGAGCGGGAGAATAAGAAACGCGACCGCCATCAGGATCAGCGACGTCGCAAACTGCTTCGGGATGTCGATCTTCCACCCGCTCGCGCGCATCCGGGTGAACATCGAGGCAAGGAGCGGCCCGCCGACGAAGATGCAGACGGTGTTAATGTTCTGAATCCATTGCGGCTGGATCTCCACGCTGCCGATCATCAGGTCGACGTTGTGGACCGCGAACAGCATCAGGCCGCTCGGCGCCATCTGATACAACGACCAGAACATCAGCGAACCGAGAGTCAGAATCAGATACGCCGTCATGTTCCGTTTTTCCCGGCGATCCGGGTGACGCAGGGTGAGATAGATCAGCATCAGCGCCACGGCGCCGCAGATCCCCTTGAGGATCAGGCCGGTGCTGCCCTCCCGCTGGAGCATGAACCACACGACCGGAATGAGCCCGATGACAATGCCGATGCCGGCGAGCAGACGGAGCTGGAATTGCTTCGGGTTCGCCTCGAGCAACGGCGTGTTGCGGTCGGCCACCGTCTTCCACGAGAGCAGGGCCAGGACGATGGCGACAAAATTGCCGACCGTCGCGAAGATGAACAGGCTCGCATAACTCTCGGTCGCCTGGAAATAACCGGCGACGCTGAACCCGACGAAGAACCCGACGTTCATCCCGGCGTAGTTCCAGAGAAAAGCTCCTTCGCGACGCGGATCCTCCGGGGCAAACCGCTGCGTCAGCATCATGTTGATGCAGGTCACGTTGAGACCGCTGCCGGTGAGGAAAAAGGCGAGGCCCACGTAGAACAGCGCGAGCGTGCCCCCGGCAATGCACCCGCAACCGATGACCTGGAGCGCCATCCCCCCGACGAACAGATTCCGGTTCGACATGAACCGCCCGCCCAGGTAGCCACCGAAGAGGTGCAGCCCGTAGTTGAACGCGCCAAACACGCCCATCAACGCCGTGGCCGTTTTTACCGGGAGCTGGAGATGCTTCGTCGCGTAAAGGACCAGCGTCGAATAAAGAACGGCGAACCCCAGCGTCGAGAAGATCTGGATAAAGAACAAAACCGCCGTTCCTTCGGGAGCTTTAGCGAAACGGTCTTTGATCGATTGCATCCGTATCGATTTCGCCCGGTGCGTTGAGCGAAGTCAAGCTTTCGACAGTTTCCACTCGTCTCTCAACGCCATGGAGGGCGTGGCTCCGATGGAGCTTTACGCCCTCACTCTCACTCGTCACATTCTTTAGATTCAAGACGTGCGGTTGCATCTTTCCGCGCCGGCAATTATCCTGCACCGATGAGCGGGGTAGAGGAAATTAAGCAGGCGATTGACAGGCTCAGCTTCCAGGAGCGTTGCGAATTGATGGCGATGCTTGCTCCCCCCGCTTACGATGAGTGGGACCAACAGATGCTGAGGGATTCGAAGCCGGGTGGTAAGCTCGACCGTCTCAAGGAAGGAGCACACGAAGAGTATCAGGCCGGGAACTGCGCCGAATGGCCCACTCGTGAAGTCCCTCGTTCATCCTAATTTCTGGAAGCTTTACTCCGCGCTGCCCCGCGAGGTGCAACTGCTGGCGGACAAAACATACGCTTTGTGGTGGAAGGATTTTCGCTATCCATCACTCCACTTCAAGCCGCTCAGGCGCGGCCAATGGTCAATCCGAATCGGCGCTCATTACCGTGCGGTCGGATATTTCGCGACAAATGACCAATTTCTTTGGACATGGATCGGGAGCCACGAGGAATACAACAAACTAAGGCTCTAGTTTATCACGAATTTTCGGACGACCCGGTCCCCGTTTTCCCAGCTCGCCTGCCATGTCGAAGCCAAGCGGAGGCAGGTCACTAGTCACATGTTCGCCGATGGACGAACCGGCCGTGGCGGGTCACTCATCACATTCTTTCGATCCTTCTCCCGATGAAACGTTTCAACGATCTAACGATTAACTTGGCGAAGCCGGAATGATGTCAATTCCGTAGAGTCCGTGGCTCCAGCGCAGCTATACGTCTCAACAGCTCCGGCGACCGACTCGACCGGTAAGCATTCGACCTCCATCGAGGGCATGGCTCCGACGAAGCTTTACGCCCTGTGTTGCGCCCTAAACCGTTAGGCTTGACTCGAAATGGCGTCCCTTGTACACGCTGAACGGTAACAACGCCCCCAAAACATGTCTCGATTTGGAATTGCATACAATTTCTTTAGGCGACACCTGCGGTTCGCCGTAGATCTCGTTGCAATACTCGCGGTCGGCTGGGGAATTTATGCGAAAATCAATGGGGATGTTCGCAAATTGCTTACTGAGCGATTCGATTGGTATGACGACTACTTAAAGGGGGTTATTGCGTTGAATGATGAGCGATACGACGACGCTATTGCTGAATTTGAGATTTCGTTCCCGTTTTTCATGAAGGATATCGGATTTGCAAAGAATAGACCCCCGGCAGCGGCTCTGTGTTCTAATTACCTCAGAGCAATCGCAAACTGTCAGCATCCTGATAAGTATGCAGCTCAGTTTACTCGTGTTTCAAAAGTCTTTGACGACACACTATCTCCGGAGACGCCTAATTTGATTTCTATTGGATGGTACAAACTGCGGACTGGGAGTGCCGCCGATGCTGATGTCGCTTTTAGGCGAGGATTGCAACTAACCTCTGGATATGAAAATCAGTCGGATATTTCGCAAGCCTATCGCGGCTTGATGCTCGTGAGTCTGGCGAACGACGATATTCCGCGAGCGCTGGTTAATTTCCGCGAAGCCAATCAACGAGATTCGTCTATCTGTAATTCGTGTTATATCAGCGAGACGTCGCCCGTCATCAAAGAGCTAATCTTGCTTTATCCGAAGTTTGCCAGCGCAAGGCAAAAGCTTCAGGTGCAGATACCCGCAGACACATATTACGATACGTACGATAGTTTTGCCCCGAACTCCAATGTTCCGAACTCCAATCTTCCGCTGAAGAAGCGCACCGATTCGCAACATCGTTCTCCTTAGGCCGATCGAAATGAAGTAGATTCCTGCGGTTTCACTCGCTCGGCGACGAGTTGATCGCGCCCCGCCTCTCGCTTCGGAAGCATTACACACGTAACGCTCTCTCGATTCGACCAATCGTCCTTTTTGCCTTCTTCGGACTGAGTTGACACTCCCAGATTCGAACAACCTTCCATCCTGCTTTTCGCAGTTCGCGCGTCACCAGTCGATCACGAGCCACGTTGCGCTCAAACTTCGGTAGCCAAAAGTCCATCCGAGTCTTCGGCGTGTAGCAGAATTTGCAGCCGGGATGTCTGTGCCAGAAACATCCGTCGACAAACAACGCAATGCGCTGTTCGGGAAAGATGAAATCGGGCTTGCCAAACAGGTTCGCCTTCCGCCGCCAGCCTCGAAGTTTGGCGGTTCGAAGTAGCATGATCATTCGCAACTCGGTATTTCGATTGCCCGTCCCGCGAATGCGTGACATTACGTCCGAGCGCTTTAGAATTGAGAATACGTCTGCCACTTCAAGTGGGCGCTAGCCTTTCCCCTGCAGTTCGGGTCTCAGAAGCTTTGCGACGATTTCGGCGATCTGCCGTGCCAATAGAGGAGGGACTGCGTTGCCGACTTGCTTGTACTGTTCCGTTCGCGGGCCCTCAAAATGATAGTTGTCTGGAAAGGTTTGCAACCGAGCGGCTTCGCGAACAGTCAGACTCCTACATTGAGATGAGTCATGATGAATGTAGTAGTGCCCGTCTTTTGCGATATGGGATACCACCGTTGTGGATGGCCGATCAGGTAGTTGCACACGGAATCGATCGTTAAATTTCGTTTCTTTTAGAGCGTCTTCGACATTTCTGTGATCCGGTAGCAACGCTTTTGGGAAATCTTCCAGCAAGGGGGAGCGCCCCATTACGGAAGCGAATATTGCGGCGAAAAAATATCGGTGGAGGTCCGATCGGATATGACCACGGCTTTCGTGATCGCAAACGCCGCTTAGCCGAGAGTCGTAGAACCACTCGAATTCTCGTTGAGGAATCGCGAGGTGCGAAATGAACCGATCTCCGCGTTCGAGGTCTGTGTGGACGTGGCATACTCCCGATGCAATGCGCGTCCGAACTCTTTCAGGAATTCTCTTGTCGCTCAACCAAGGCGCCTTCGCGATTTCGCGGACCGCTTTGACCCATGCCTCGGGTGTATCGGCCTCTTTTGATAGGCCACTACGCAGTCGAGGCAAATCGCCAATAGCTTCTTTTACGGTAAACCGCCTGCCCAAGGGCAATGTTCCGAGAGTGCCACCGATGTCAGCGCGCACGCCGACGATAATGATTCGGTGTCGTGCCTGTGGCACGCCGTAATTCTCCGCACGAACGACAAAATCCTCGGGATCGCGGGCACCGGGCAATGCCAAGCCTTCTGAGGCTAATGGCACCAACTCATATTTGACGTCTTCTACTGCAGCCTCGGGCATCGCCGCAGCTGGGTCCGCGAGATCGCCCAAGATACGGTCAAAGATGTGTTCCTCCTTTAGCTTGGCCGAGAGTAGCCCTTTGACATTCTCCATCACAAACACTGGCGGCCGATGGACAGCAAGGATGCGAAGATAATGCTTATACAATTCATGACGGGGGTCAGCCTCATACTTCTTGCGCCTCGCCTCATGTGCGAGATTTCCTTCTTCGGATCGTTTGCCTTCAGCTTTCTGTACCGAACCAATTAGGCGAGACCGACCTACCAGGGAGTACGCTTGACATGGCGGTCCGCCGATCAGTACCCAGCTTTTCCGAGAACCTCGGGCAGCTTGAATACGCTCATCCACCGTGAAATCTTTTGTTAACGGAGATCCCAATTCCGCGCACCACGCTTCATTGGCAGCAAGACGGGCGGCTTGTCGGTGACGATCAAATAGCTCCTGTCGCGTGATCTTGGCGGCTAGATACTCATAAAAATCTTCAGGAGCCTGTCCTACTGGGAACTGTCGAAAAAATGCACGTAGCTCCAGGCTGCGATGAGCATGTTCATCCTTCTCGATCGAGAGCTTTATCTTGAAGGTGCGCTCCCCATCCTTCCGAACGATGGAGGAAAATCCCTCTCCAAGCCCGCCAGGACCGGCGAACAAATCGATAACAGGGATCACGTCGTGCTGATCGGGCCCCAGCTTTTCACCTAACGCTTGCTACTAGCGACAAGCCCACTTTTGTCAGGAACTCGCGGAGTTCTTCCAAGGAGAGGGCATCCAGGACGACAACCCCTCCAAGAAGATTAAGCTCTTTTAGAATGGTTTGGATCCGTTTCCCGAATGCTTCTTCCGCGAGCCAGCCGCGGTTTTCCTTAAAGAAATCCAAAACGGCAGTTCGAACGTTTGAACACTTCCCGAGCGCGCGCTCCAAAAGAGACACGTGAATGTCTTGTCGCAAAAAAAGAACCTCCGTCAGCTCAAACCGATTATCTCTCTTTTTGTCCTGCGTTAAATACGCGGCCCACCATAGCCTTGCGATGCCGTTTCTCGAGAGCGCTGCGAAAGTTGTATCTTCAAAAAGATAGCGCCGTCGAATCGTATTCGCCCCCTCGACAGGCCAGCGCGAATTCATGTACGTTGGAAAGACAGAGTGCGATAGACCAGCCCAAAGTCGTTCCTCCATCGCAAGGGCGGGAGTGAGTTTCTCCAGCCAAAGGAAAATCTTTTTCGCATTCTCAGCATCGTTGCTCGGGTTAGCGGACTCTGATGTAATGAGAACGGGAGGTGGATCAACGACCTGCTCACTTTCGAAAGTATATGACTTGCCACCCGCAAACGCCTCGAGCCACTCAGAATTCGAACCGTAGCGAGTTAAGTTCTCCTGCGCGTTCTCACGGAGACGCTCCACGAACGGGCCACCGAAATAGGGTAGTTTCATACCCCTTCCTCCAATGGATTCATTTGCAATAGGCTCTCAAGTGATCGCCGCAGCGGGAGTCGAAGAACCTTCTGGGCAGCCTCGAATGCTGATTGATTATCGGATCGAATATCAATTCCCGAGTCTTGGAATTTCTTGACAATTGAGCGGAACCAACGCTTCGACATCTCGATTTCAAAATCCTCTTCCGACGTGCCGCGAATTTCATGGATGGCCTCTAAGATTGCCGGCACGACCACTTGGTTTGCCAACAACGCTCCGAGCTTAGGATCTGCCTTCAAGTCGGTATATCGGTCGTAGTCTCTTTGTGCGAGATTAGCGACTATCCGATTTCCACTCGTGTCGAGGCTCATTTCCC
>JBAPMH010000449.1:0-1663 GCA_049278515.1 Chthoniobacterales bacterium | reverse complement strand
GGACCGGTGCGTGGTGCATTCGACGACCTTTGGGCGGAACAACCTGGCCATGGCTTGCGGGCTCGCTTCCCTGGAGGTGATCGACGATGAGAAACTGGTCGAAAACTCCGCGAAAATGGGCGCGCTTTTGCTGGAGCGAATCGACGGGTTGCGCTCGAAACATTCTTTCATCAAGGAAGTCCGGGGCAAAGGGCTCATCATTGCTGTCGAGTTCCACGAGCCCACCGAATTCAAACTGAAGATGGGTTGGAAGCTTCTTCACAAGGTGGACAAGGTCCTCTTCGCTCAAATGGTCGTGACCCAGATGCTGAGCAAGCATCGCATTCTTACCCAGGTCGCCGGTCACGCGATGGATGTGATAAAGATCCTTCCGCCGCTCACCATCGGCGAACGGGAAGTCGAGATGTTCGTTAACGCGCTCGACGATGTTTTGACGGAATGCCGGAAATTTCCCGGTCCGATGTGGGAGATCGGGCAGAATTTCGTCCGCCACGCGCTGGGCTCGAAGCGGTCGGCCGCTCCGGTGAGCGCGTAAGTTTCGGGGAATTTGTTTGCTGCGTTTCGGGCGCGGCCTTACTTTACCTTCATCCGAATAGGCTTCGGAATTCTGGAGGAAAACGTATGACAACGGCCACCGCCGAACAGGCAAAGACGGGCGCAAAACTCAGCCAGCTCGATCAGCTGAAAAAATTTACGGTCGTGGTCGCCGATACGGGCGACTTCCAGACCATTAAGGAATTCAAACCGCGGGATGCGACGACGAATCCGAGCCTGATCTACGCGGCGACCCAGAAAGAGCAATACTTTCATCTGCTCGATGAAGTATTGGCGGAGCGCAAAAAATCGGGACTCTCCGGTGCGCCCCAGGTCGAGGACGTGATTGATCATCTGCTCGTAAAATTCGGCTGCGAGATTCTGGAGATTGTCCCGGGCCGCGTTTCAACCGAGACCGACGCGCGGCTCTCGTTCGATACCGAAGGCTCGATTAACAAGGGCCGGCATTTGATCAAGCTGTACGAGGAGAAAGGGATCGATCGGCAGCGGGTGCTGATCAAGATTGCGTCGACCTGGGAGGGGATTAAGGCGGCGGAGGTGCTCGAAAAGGAGAACATCAACTGCAATCTCACGCTCATGTTTTCGCTTCCGCAGGCGGTCCTGTGCGCGGAAGGTGGCATCGAACTTATCTCGCCGTTCGTCGGCCGGATTTACGACTGGTACAAGGCGACAAACAAAAAGGAGTACTCCGGCGCGGACGATCCCGGCGTGCAATCGGTCCAGGAAATTTACACCTATTACAAAAAGTTTGGCTACAAGACCGAAGTGATGGGCGCGAGCTTCCGCAATGTCGGCCAGATCCTGGAGCTGGCGGGGTGCGATTTGCTGACGATCAGTCCGGAGCTGCTGGAGAAATTGAGCGACTCGGACGAGCCGGTGGAGCGCAAACTCGATCCCGAAAAGGCGAAGAGCGCGAATGTCGAACGCCTCGATCTCGACGAAAAGAAGTTCCGGTATTTGTTCAATGAAAATGCCATGGCGACAGAGAAAACCTCCGAAGGCATCCGGAAATTCGCCGCGGATATTGTAAAGCTGGAGAAGTTCGTCGCGGGCAAGTTGTAGCCGCGTCATCCCGAGCGAAGCGAAGCGCAGTCGAGGGACCCCGTTG
>JBAPMH010000448.1:0-4548 GCA_049278515.1 Chthoniobacterales bacterium | reverse complement strand
CGTCCAACCAGACGGCAAGATTCTTATCTTCGGTGACTTTACCACCGTATCTCCAAACGGAGGGGCGGCAGTCCCCCGAAACCACATCGCGCGGTTAAATCCGGATGGAACACTGGATGCGGCTTTCAGCCCGAACGCGAACGATGTGGTCCGTGCAATCGCGCTGCAGGCGGACGGTCAGATTCTGGTTGGCGGCTATTTCAGCGAGATTGGCGGACAGCCGCGCAATCGTATTGCCCGGCTCGATCCCACGACGGGGTTGGCAGATTCGTTCGACCCGAACGCGAACTCGAACGGGAGTGGAGTCTTCACCATCTTTATCCAGCCGGACGGTAAGATTCTTGTCGGCGGCAATTTCACCAGTATCGGGGGGCAAACGCGCAATAATGTTGCGCGACTCGATCCCACCACCGGCCTGGCTGATTCTTTCGACCCGCATACGGGCTCCTATTTTGTACAGGAAACGGTCTTTTCGTTTGCCATGCAGAGGGACGGGAAGATTTTGGTGGGTGGCATGTTCAGTAGCATCGGCGGGCAGTCCCGCCGTGGCATCGCGCGACTGGATCCCACGACTGGCTTGGCTGATAGGTTCAATGCGAATGCGAATAGTAATGTTCTGTCAGTGGTGGTCCAACCCGATGGCAAGATTTTAGTGGGCGGGGATTTCAGCAGCATTGGGGGCCAGGCGCGCAGCCGCGTCGCCCGTCTTGATCCCGCCACGGGGATGGCGGATTCGTTCAATCCGAACGCGAATCTAGCTGCAAATCCACCTCTTTCTGTCTATTCAATCGCGCTGCAGGCGGACGGCAAAGTTTTGGCGGTTGGCACCTTCGCCAACATCGGTGGCCAGCCGCGTAATCGGATTGCCCGGCTCGATCCCGCGACCGGCCTGGCTGATTCATTTAACCCAAATGCGAACAATTGGATTAGTTCGGTGGCCCTGCAGGCGGATGGCAAAGTTTTGGTGGCGGGCGCTTTTTCGACGTTGGCGCCGAACGGGGGAGCGACGGTCACCCGCAATCACGTCGCCCGCCTGGAGACCGACGGCCGGCTCGACCAGACGCTCGATCTAGGCATTGTCGGTGGCTCTGTTAACGCCACGGCTGTTCAGCCGGACGGCAAGATTCTCATTGGCGGCAGCTTTACGAGCGTCCTGGGCGTGCCACGCAACAACATTGCCCGTGTGAATCCGGATGGCAGCGTTGATCTGGCCTTCGACCCGAACGCGAATAGCACTGTCTATTCGATCGCGGTTCAGCCCGACGGCAAGATTTTAGTTGGCGGCTTTTTTCATGGACCGAACAGCATCGGCGGACAGACGCGAAACAAAATCGCCCGGCTCGATGCTATTACCGCCCAGGCTGATTCATTCGATCCGAATGCGGATGGTGAAATCTATGCATTTGTGGTGCAGGCGGACGGCAAGATTCTCATCAGCGGTCAGTTTGCGACCCTTTCGCCCAATGGCTGCCCGCCGGTGACGCGCAGGGGAATCGCACGACTCGATCCCAGCGGCTCCGTTGATTCTTTCGACCCGGGGAACGGCACTGTCCTTACCATGGCGGGAGACGCCGGCGGCAGGATTTTGGCGGGCGGTGCTTTCAGCAGTATGGGCGGACAGGCACGCAACCGCATCGCCCGGCTCGATGCTACGACCGGGTTGGCCGACTCGTTCGATCCAAACGCGAGCTATTTTGTCATCGCAATCATGCCGCAGAGCGACGGCAAGGTTTTGGCGAGCGGCGCCTTCAACAACATCGGTGGACAGACGCGCAACCACATCGGCCGGCTCGATGCCATAACCGGGCTCGCCGATTCGTTCGACCCAAACGCGAATGATTATGTGGTTTCAATGATGTCGCAGTCCGACGACAAGATCCTGGTCGGCGGCTTTTTTTCCGGTGTGAACAGCATCGGCGGAGAGACCCGCAACCGCTTTGCCCGGCTCGATGCCGCCACCGGCAACGCTGACTCGTTCGATCCAGACTCCAATGAGGGTTTGACTTCAATCGCGGTGCAGTCCGACGGCAAGATACTGGTGGGTGGTCATTTCACGACTATCGGCAACCTGTCTCGCAGCGTTTTCGCTCGTTTGAGTAACGATACGGCCGCGCTGCAAAACATCGTGGTTACCCAAAACACCGTTACCTGGCTGCGCGGCGGCTCGAGCCCCAGGCTGACTCGCGTCACTTTTGAGCTTTCAACCGACACTGTGAACTACTCTCTTTTGGGTAACGGCACGGCGGCTGGCAGCAATTGGGTCCTGACCGGTTTGAATCTCCCGGCTGCTCAGAACATTTACATTCGCGCTCGCGGCCATTATCCAAGCGGCACCGGCAACGGCTCGGAGAGCATCACGGAATCTGTCCGGAATGCTTTCTTGCCTGGGCCGACCGGAACTCCGGCGCCGACTCCGACGGCCACGCCGTCTCCTACTCCGAACCCAACAGCTTCGCCTACCGCTACGGCGATACCGACCGCTACGGCGACTCCCAGCGCAACGCCAATTTCTACCCCGACGGCGACACCGACTCCGGCGGCAAGCTCTACGCCTACACCTACAGCGACGGCAACCCCGGCAGCAACGCCAACTCCTGCCGCAACGGCAACACCGACGCTAACGGCCACGCCGAGTCCAACTCCCACCGCCACACCGGGATCGTTCGGCAACATTTCGACCCGTGTTCGGGTCCTGAGTGGGGACAACGCTCTCATTGGCGGGATGATCGTGACGGGAACGGCTAACAAGAAAGTGCTGATTCGCGCAATTGGTCCGACCCTTACGGACTTTGGTGTGCCTGGCGCTCTGCAAAATCCGACAGTCGAACTTTATCAGGGCAGCACGCTTCTCGCCGCTAACGACGACTGGCGGCTTTCCCCTTAACAGGCAGAAATCCAGAATAGCGGCCTCGCGCCGAGCAAAGATGCCGAGTCGGCGATCATCGCGACGCTGACGCCGAACCAGAATTACACGGCGATTGTGCGCGGGAAGGATGGGAGTACCGGCGTGGGAGTCGTGGAAGTCTACGATCTGGATCAAGGTGCTGCCTCGAAGCTGGGGAACATCAGCACGCGAGGATTTGTGGATGTGGGTGACAACGTCATGATCGCCGGACTCATCGCGGGGCCAGGTAATGGCGGAACTCTCAAGATTCTGGTGCGAGCGCTTGGGCCGACCCTGGCCGACTTTGGTGTCCCCGGCGCGCTGGCCAATTCAACGCTCGACCTGGTGAACTCGAGTGGAACTGTCATCCGCACAAACGACAACTGGCAGGACGACGCCCAGCAAAGTGCCCAGATTCAGGCCGCCGGGCTGGCTCCCAGTCATGCCGTGGAGGCGGCGCTCGTGGAGACCCTTCCGCCGGGACAGTACACGGCAGTCGTGCGAGGAAACAGCGGCACCACCGGCGTTGGATTAGTCGAGGCTTACAATATTCCGTAAGACAAATAGTTGGTCTTGAACCTGCTATAGCCGTTCCGCTTACGGAATGGATGCGGGGGGCACTTCAGCCTCCCAATGAGAGCGGAGAGCGCGGCACCTGCTTAACCAGGCCGCGTCGCGTCCATTTCGTCCCACGAAAAATGATCCCGAACATATACGATTTGAGCCGCGCCATCCCAGGAACGAAATGCCTTCACAACTGGATCAAGAGGGCAGCGCTGCCGTTGTTATTTCTTATTCTCAGCACCGTGGTGCGAGGACAGTCCGCTCTGGATGGCTTCGACCCAAACCCAGATGGCACGCATGCCTTTGGGATCGTCCAACCGGACGGCAAGATTCTTATCTTCGGTGACTTCACCACCGTATCGCCAAACGGCGGGGCGGCAGTCCCCCGGAACCGCATCGCGCGGTTAAACCCGGATGGAACTTTGGATGCGGCTTTCAACCCGAACGCGAACGGGTGGGTCAGAGCCATCGCGCTGCAGGCGGATGGTCGAATCCTGGTTGGCGGCGCATTCACCCAGATTGGCGGACGGCCGCGCAAGAATATTGCCCGGCTCGATCCTACAACGGGCGAAGCCGATTCATTCGATCCGAATTCGAACTGGGAAGTCATGTCACTTGCGGTCCAGGCCGATGGCAAGATTCTCGTGGGCGGCAACTTTTGGGGACCAAACAGCATCGGGGGGCAGTCGCGCAACCGGATCGCGCGACTCGATCCCACGACCGGCCTGGCTGATTCGTTCGACCCTAACGCGGACGTTACGGTCGTTTCGTTTGCCACGCAGAGAGACGGGAAGATTTTGGTGGGTGGCGCTTTCAATGGCGTCGGCGGGCAGCCCCGCCGGGGCATCGCGCGACTGGATCCCACGACTGGCTTGGCTGATTCATTCAATGCGAATGCGAATGGTAATGTTGCGGCAGTGGTGGTGCAGCCCGATGGCAAGATTTTAGTGGGCGGGGATTTCAGCATCATTGGGGGCCAGGCGCGCGGCCGCGTCGCCCGTCTTGATCCCACCACGGGAACGGCAGATTCGTTCAATCCGAACGCGAATGACCCGAATTCATACAGTTCTGTCTATTCAATCGCGCTGCAGGCGGACGGC
>JBAPMH010000447.1:0-13576 GCA_049278515.1 Chthoniobacterales bacterium | reverse complement strand
GCCCAGGCCCGCCAGCATGAGGAGAGCGAGCAATTGCAGGCGCCAACGGGAACTAAAACGGCTCTGGTTCATTCGTAAGCGTCCGGATCAGGAAGATAGGGATTCCGGGTGGCCCGGGCAAGAGTATGCAGGATCCAGAAGGCGAGCGGCGCCATGATCATGGCGATCACTCCGGGCCCGCCAATTTGCCACCAGGCCTCGCGCGTGAAAACAAGCGAGCCGCGCCGGAAAGCAATCATAAGATATTGAGACAGTAGAATGGCGGAAGTGCAAAGACCGCTCATTATGCAATGCACTTCCCAGCGTCCCCGAATAAACAAAGGCCTCAGGCCATGCATAATGGCCGCCAGCACGGCGTAGAGCAGTATTGACCATCCGAATGAAATTTCAACCCGCGGACCCAGGACCTGGACCGTGAGAGCGTCGAGCAAAAACCCCGCGAAAAACGCCAGGGCCATGACCAGCGGAAACGGCAGCGCCATGGCTCCGTAAAAAACAATGACCGGCACGATGTAGATGTGCGCGTTGGACATCCAGTCGAGCGGCGGAATAAAGATTTCCACGATTTGCGCCAGGAAGGTCAGGACGAGCAGGATGACGAAAAAGATCATTGGCGTGGCCGCAGGCGTGGGCGCTTCCTCATTTTCTTCCTGTCACCACAAACACGTCTTCAAGGTGCGAGAGGTCGACCGCCGGAGTGACCCGCGCCTGGCCATCCAGTTCACGAACCCGGAAACTTTGGACCACGCCGACCAGCAAACCGGAGGGAAAAACTCCGCCCACTCCGGATGTGTAAACCTTCGCGCCCGTTCTCACGTCGGCTTGCTTCGACAGAAAGTTCAGGTCGAGCAACGGCGAGACCGAACCGGTAACCCGTTCGCCGGAAACAATTCCCTGCTCGCGCGTTCCTTCCACGGAACAGGCCACCCGGCAATTCTCATCGGAAACCAGGAGGACGATGGAGATATTGTCGGCGACGGTCGTCGTTTTGCCGACAAGACCTTCATCGGTCACCACCGGCATATCAGGTTCGATCTGGTCGCTTTTCCCGCGGTTAATTGTCACGGTGCGCCACCAGGTCGATGAATCACGCGTGACAATTTCGGCCGGCACTAGCCGGAAATCGGAACGCTCCCGGTAAGCGAGGGCGCGGCGCAACCGGTTCACTTCGTGCTCGATGTCGCGCAAGGCCTGGTTCGTCGCTTTGAGCGATCGGTTTTCGACCTTGAGGGAATTGTTGTCGCGTTCGAGGTCCTCCAGGGTCTGCAACCCGGTGCTGACCGATGTGATTTGCTTTTTCAGACCCGATCCGCTCGTGAGAAACGGCGAGACAACTTTGTAAAATCCCGCCTGCAACTTGCGCGTGCTGTCCGCGCCGAAGCTAAGAAAATAGGCAAGGATCGCGGCGACGATCACCAGCGCGATGATGCTCGAGCGGTTCATTTTGAAACCGGAGACCGGAAAGCGGAAACCGGAAAGAAAAGAGAAGCTGACGTCACCGCTTGATTGCTAGCCTTTCCGCAATCCGGTTTCCGCTTTCCGGTTTCGGTATTACCGCCAATTGCGATCGGTTGAGGCCACCTGACGCAAAAATTTAAGTTCATTGAGGCATTTGCCGGTTCCTTCCGCGACGGCGCTCAGCGGATCTTCGGCTACATGGACAGGGAGACCTGTCTCTTCGCTCAAAAGTTTATCAAACCCGCGGAGCAACGCTCCACCGCCGGCCAGTACCAGCCCCCGGTCCACCAGGTCCGCTGACAATTCCGGCGGGCAGCGCTCGAGAGTAATGCGGACCGAATCGACAATGGTCGAGATCGGTTCGAGCAGCGCTTCGCGCACTTCCTGCGAGGTGATCATCAACGTCTTGGGCAAGCCCGCCACCAGGTCGCGGCCCTTCACTTCCACGCTCGTCTCTTTCTCGCTCGGATAAGCCGAGCCGATCTTGATTTTGATCTCTTCCGCGGTGCGTTCGCCGATCATCAGGTTATAGGCGCGCTTCATGTATTGCACGATGGCTTCATCGAGTTCGTCGCCCGCCACCCGCACGCTCCGGCTGAAAACAATTCCGGACAGCGAAATTAACGCCACTTCCGTAGTTCCGCCCCCGATATCGATAATCATGTTCCCGGCCGGATCCTGCACCGGGAGGCCGACCCCGATTGCCGCCGCCATTGGTTCCTCGATCAAATAAACTTCCCGCGCCCCGGCGTGGGTGGCTGATTCGCGCACCGCCCGTTTCTCCACTTCCGTGATTCCCGACGGCACCGCGATCACGACCCGGGGCTTCGCCCGCACCCGCCGCCCGTGCACTTTTTGGATAAAATGCCGGAGCATCGCTTCGGTCACTTCGAAGTCCGCGATGACACCGTCCTTCAAGGGGCGCACCGCCACGATGTTCGCCGGGGTGCGGCCGAGCATTCGTTTGGCTTCGTCGCCGACCGCGAGAACCTTGTTGGTCCCGGCCTGGACGGCGACGACCGACGGTTCGCGCAGGACAATGCCCTGGTCTTTTACATAGACGAGCGTGTTCGCCGTCCCAAGGTCGATTCCGATATCGCTGGATAACCAGCCGAAGAGTCCGTTAAGCATTGAAATTAGATTGGTCGTTCAACCGCGCGTCCAAGTCGAGCGCACCGGCCACGAGCGCGATAACATGAAACGTAGCCTCGTATCGTCAAGAGGGAATCGGGAAGATGGGGAAAACGCCGAACGTCCAACGCCCAACGCCCAATATCGAATGCAGCGGCTTGCTCTCCTAATTCAGAATTGGACGTTGGGCGTTGGGCGTTCGACGTTTTCTTCCCTTTTGTAATATCTGTATGCCGCCCGAAAGAATCCTCATCGCTCCCTCAATTCTCGCCGCTGATCTTTCCCGTCTCGGCGACGAAATCGAGCGCGCCGAAAAAGCCGGCGCCGACTGGCTCCACCTCGACATCATGGATGGCCACTTCGTAGACAACATTTCCTTCGGTCCGGCGATGGTGGCCGCGGTTCGCAAGCAAACCCAGCTCCCGCTCGATGTTCATCTCATGATCGAGCATCCCGATCATTACCTGCCGCGCTTCCTCGAGGCGGGCGCGAATTCCATCACCGTTCACGTCGAACCGGAATCGAAACATGATGTGGCAAAAACGCTGGAGGCGATCCGGGCCGGCGGTTGCGACGTCGGTCTGACTTTGAACCCGGCCACGCCCTTCGAAGCCGTCGAGCCTTATCTCGCCAGGATCGATCTGTTGCTCATCATGACAGTGCACCCGGGTTTTGGCGGCCAGGCCTTCCGGCCTGAGATGATGGAGAAATTGCAGCGCGCGAAAGCATGGCGCGATTCTCAGGGAGCGAAGCTCCACCTCGAAGTCGATGGCGGCATCAATGCCGAAACCGCCAGGCTCTCGATCGAGAATGGGGCGAACGTGCTGGTCGCTGGCACCTCAATTTTCCGCGCCCAGGATTACCGGCGGGCGATCGACGACCTGCGCGGTAGATCGTAGAATAGCTCTTCGGTGCTCACTTTACGCGAGCACCATTGGCGTTTCGCCGACGGTCGCTGGCGCGCTTTGCAGCTCAGTCTCGGCCATCACCTCGTCGATCTGGGTCACGCGCAGCACTTCCTCGATCGTCGTTTTCCCCTCCAGCACCCGGCGCCAGCCATCCTGGCGCAAAGTGATCATTCCTTCACGAATGGCGCACTGTTTGAGTTCGCCGCCATCACGTTTCTGCATGATCAGGCGCTTGAGCGGCTCAGTGATAACGCAAATCTCATAGATGGCCATGCGGCCCTGGTAGCCGGTCTGGCGGCAATTTTCGCAGCCGGCGCCGCGATACAACATGACCCCCGCCGGAATGGTCGCGCCAATCTCGTTTAGATATTCGGGGGGATATTCGACCACCTCTCTGCAGTCCGGACAAATGGTTCGGACGAGCCGCTGGGCGAGAAAGGCTTTAACGACAGAGGCGAGGAGGAACGGTTCCACATCCATATCGATGAGACGGGTAATGCCGCCCACCGCGTCGTTGGTGTGGAGCGTACTGAACACAAGGTGACCGGTCATGGCCGCCCGAATCGCGATGTCGGCGGTCTCGACGTCGCGAATTTCTCCCACCATCACGACATTCGGGTCCTGGCGGAGAATGTGACGGAGGCCTTTGGCGAAAGTGAGATCGATCTCCGGTTTCACGTCGATCTGCGACACCCCCGGCAGCCGGTATTCGACCGGTTCCTCGATGGTAATGATGCGACGCTGCACGGAATTGATGCTGCTGAGGAAACAATAGAGCGACGTGGATTTCCCGGAGCCGGTCGGCCCGGTCACCAGGATGATGCCGTTCGGCTGCGCGAGCAGCGCCTTCATGATGCGAGTTTGCTGCGGGCTGAGATCGAGCCGATCAAAACCGAAGGACTGCTGCTGATCCCGGCTGAGCAAACGCAAGCTGATAGACTCTCCGTTCACGGTCGGAATCGTCGAAACGCGAACGTCAATGTTCTGTTCGTGCGCCTGCAAATTGATCCGTCCATCCTGCGGCAGACGGCGCTCCGCAATATCCATGTGGGCCATGACTTTCAGGCGCGAGATAATCGCCGATTGGAGCAGGCGCAATTGCGGCGGCACCGCGACTTCATGAAGGATACCATCGATCCGGTAACGGATCCGAAGGTCCCCCTCCAGGGGTTCCACGTGAATATCGGTCGCGCGCTCCAGGATCGCTTCGCGGATGATCTGGTTCACGAACTTCACCACCGACGCTTCCGGATCGTCCGCGTTCAGGTCGGTCGCGCTTTCGACATCCTGGCTATTTTCGAACGAGCGATTGGTCTTGAGAATCTCATCGAACGTTTCCGCGCCGACGCCGTAAACGTTCTTCATGGCGCGCAAAATCTGGGCGCGCGGCACCAGGACCCATTCGACTGGGCGTTTCAGAAGCTGGGAGGCAAGCTGCCGCCCGACGGAATTAAACAAATCGTAGGTCGCGAGCACGACCGTCTTGTCCTTCGTCTCGATTGGCAGGATGTGGTGCTGGAAAACAAAACGGCTCGGGAGGAGCGACAAGACCGGGCGTTCGATCCTTTTCGTATCGATCGAAATCACCGGGACCTGGAAATAATTTCCGATCGCCTCGAGGAAACGCTGTTCATCCACCTTGCCGGAATCGAGCACCTGGCTGGCCCACGAACCGCCGTTCAGGTTCGAGGAAAGCTCCACGGCCTCCTCATGCGAAGGCACGCCGCTGGCCAGGAGAAGGTTAACGAGCGATTGGCTGACGGCACTATTCACGCTGAAACTTTACTTTGGTGGTTAAAAATGTCATCTCGCGGCCCTGTCTGCCGGCGCAACGGACGAGAGTCCGCCGCTGCCGCTACTTCATCCCCGGCAGATCCGGCCCCGGTAGCACCATCTCCTTGTCCTCGCCCGGCTTCGGGCAGTCGGGGCAATCATCATGGTCGACTTCGGGGCCCAAATGCGTCTTGTCTTCGCTCTTTTGTCGCAAGCGATACATATCGAGCTTGGTCAAGGCGACTTCCGGCCGCATCAGGATGAGCAACTCGCGCCGCGTCTTTGATTTCGAAGTGTTTCGGAAAAGGGCGCCCACAATCGGAATCCTGCTCAAAAGGGGAATGCCGTTCCTGTCGTGTCGCGCCTCCTCCTGAATCAGACCGCCCAGAACGATGGTTGAGCAATTAGGCGCCGAAACAGTGGTCTTGATGTATTTCGTGGCAATCGTGGGAATATTGTTGTTCTCGAGTTGAGTGAATCCGGCGACACTGTCGAGTTTCTGGAGAATCTCGAGCGTGACCTCCTTTTCGGAATTAATCAGCGGCACTACTTCAAGCTGAAGGGCAATTTTCTTGTACTGGATGTTCGACTGCTGGGCGAGCCCATTGACGCCGTTTCCGCTCGAAAAGGTATTGACCGGGACTGGAATTTCCTGGCCCGACGCAATAATCGCTTTCTTGTTGTTGGTCGTGAAAACAGTCGGGCGGGAGATCACCTTAAAATTCCCGGTCGAATGCAACATCTTCACGATTGCTAAAAGAGAATTCCCGGCGGCGAGATACACGTTGGTTCCGCCTACAGCCGCGTTCGCGATTCGCCTGAAATTAAGGATATTAGCGGGATCCAATATTCCACCATTGGCTCCACCAGTGCTTGGCAAGCCGTTGTCTCCTAATTCCGATGGCGGTAACGGGATAGTGGTATTGCGAGAAGTAATAACACCGCTGACGGATTCCTTGGCCCTCGCGAAATAGTCGACTCCAAACTCATCGTTTTTATCGAGCTGAAGTTCGCCAATCACGGTGCTCAAGGCCACCTGCGGCGCCTTCACATCCATTTCGTCGAGAATCTTCCCAATCTTGACGACGACCTCGCGATTACCCAGGACAATAATCGCGTTCGCCCGTTGATCGGCGATGATCTTGGCATTGCCAATGGTGACCGCCTTGGGAGTCGTATCGATCGCCTGGGTCGAGAGTTCTTCCGAAAAATTCTGGCCGCCGCCGCTGCCCCCGCTTGAGCTGGAATCGAATCCGCTCGTGGAGCCGGAAGTCCGCGATTGATTGTGCTGGGCTTGCTGCTGTGGCGCCGCCGGATTGGAGGCATCCGCTCCTTGCCCCTGGTTCCCTCCCGGCTCAGTCAGCGCCTGAACGAGCACCGGCAGGACATCCGCGGCGCTAATGTAACGCAAAGGCCGCGTCACCGGTTTCCCGAATTCGACGTTGGCGTCGAACTCGGCGATCAATTTCCGCACAAACGGCATGTTGACCGGCCGGGTGATGACGTGGATGCGGTTGGTCCGCACGTCCGCCGCAATCTTGATTTTGCCGACCACGATTGAATCCTCCGAAAGCGCGGCGAACGCGCTCAGATCGCCTTCGATCGTTACCTGGGGCGGCACTCCGGGAACGATCGGCCGTCCCGGTGGCCGCACTCCCGGCTGGGCCGGGTTGGTCGCGGGCGCGGTTGCGCTGGTGTTCCCCTTCTCGAAAACATCTTTCAGCATTTCGACCACTTTGGTGGCGTCGGCGCGTTGCAGTTTAATGAATTCGCTCACGACCTGCGCGGGCGGCACATCGATCTGGTCGATGATGCGAGTCAACATCCGGATCACACTCGAGTTTTCCGTAATCAAAATCGCGGAGGATTTGGGCAGGGCCAAAAACGAGGTGTAGGTCTGCGGCGGCGAAAGATATTGCCCGAGCACCTGCTGAAGCTCCACCGGATCGGCATAATGAAGCCGGAAAAGATAACTCACGACGTGGTCGCCCGCCGGAATGTCGGATTCGTCGGAAATAATCGGGACGCCGGCGTTGCGCGGGCTCCGCCCGGTGCCGATCACCTTAACGATTTCCTCGCCAGCCGGCACGAGGGAATAGCCGTTCATGAGCAAATTCATCTCGATGATCTTGATGGCCTCATCTTTGGGGACCGGTTTGCTCAGGAAAATGTTGACCTTGCCCTGGACGAAATTGTCCATGATGAGCTTCTTGCCGGTCAGCGTTTCGTAGAGGCGAAGCACATCGGCAACGTCGCTATTCGGATATTGGAGTGTGACCGTCTCCTCTGGCGCTGGAGCCTTGCGCTGGGTCGACGGAGGCGGAGCCAGATTGGGCGCCGGAGCTGGAGCGGGCGCGGTGTTTACGGTCGAAGGAGGCGCAGCGGGTTTTTCCGCATTGGAAACCGGCGCCTGGGCGGCATTCTGCGGAGCGGCCGTCGGAAGCGGACGGGAAGCGGCCAATGATGCCGGAGGCTTAACCTCTGCAAAACTGGAACTTAGCGCTGCGACTGACAGCGCTACGGAACAAAAAAGCCGTAACACGCGCTTTATGTAATTGGTCGGGGGGTTCGGGTCAAGGTTATTAGAGGGAAAAGCTGGGCCGGGTTACAAAGTTTTACAACGGTTTTACAACCGTTTTACAACGCTTCCATGGTTACAATGGAAGGGGCGGCTAATCCGAGCGCGCGGGCGCAACTCACTCGGTACCGTCCCTAGTTTTTCGCTGCCCCAAGCGCGGCGAGCAGCTTCTCATGAATCCCATCGAACCCACCATTACTGAAAACCGTCACGACATCCTTCGGCTGCACCAGCGGCACCAGCTTCGCAATAATGTGGGCGACGTCCGGTTCGTAAAATGCCGGACGACCGGCGGCCGCGATCGCTTTTACAACCGCTTCCGGATCCAGCCGTTCCTTCGCCGGGATTTGGTCGAGGCGTGCCACCTTGGAAATGAAAACGCCATCAGCCAGCTTCAAAGCGTCGGGCAGCTCCTGCTGAAAAACCGCGCGGCGGGTTGTGTTCGAGCGGGGCTCGAAGACAGCCCATAAACGGGACCCCGGAAAGCGATGCCGCAAGGCGCGCAACGTTTCTCGAATGGCCGTGGGATGGTGCGCAAAATCGTCGATCACCTTCACTCCTCCCGCTTCCCCGCGTATTTCCTGGCGGCGGGCGATTCCGGTGAAACTCTTGAGCGCTTTTCGAATATCGTCGATGGCCACGCCGTAAAAACGCGCAGCCGAGATGGCCATCGCGGCGTTGCGCACGTTGAACTCGCCAATAAGCGGTATCTCAAACTTGTCCTCGCCCAGGGTGAAACGCGACCCCGTGGACGAACAATCCATCTCGCGAATTTGCTGAGCGCAGTTAGGCGAAAAGCCAATCTCCAAAATTTGGGCGAGAAGCGGTTGCACCTGCTGAGCCACTTCCACGCAGTTCGGGTCGTCGCCGTTCAAAAGGATCATGCCGTTTTGCGGGACGATATTGAAGACCCGGCGGAAACTGAGCTTGATTTCGTCGAGGTTGTTAAAGATGTCCGCATGATCGAACTCGATGTTGTTTACGATCAATAATTCCGGCAGGTAATGAACAAACTTCGAGCGTTTGTCGAAGAAGGCTGTGTCGTATTCGTCGCCCTCAATCACATAGTATTTTGAGTCGTTGAGATGCGCGCCTTTCCCGAGGTTTTTCGGGATGCCCCCGATGACGAAACCGGGGTCGAGCTTCGCGACGCTCAGGATCCAGGCCAGGAGCGCGGTCGTGGTGGTTTTTCCGTGGGTGCCGGACACGACAAGGTTATGCCGGCCCCGCAGGAACATTTCTTTCAGGATCTCGGGAAGCGAAACGTAGTAAAGTTTCCGGTTCAGGACGGCTTCCACTTCCGGGTTGCCGCGCTTCATCGCGTTGCCGATGACCACGACCTCGGCCTCTCCCGGAATATTCTCGGGCCGGAAGCCGGCGTAGAGCGCGATGCCCCGGCTCTCGAGGAAGGTCGACATCGGCGGATATACGTTCTCGTCCGACCCGGTGACGATGAAACCGCGTTCCCGCAACGCCGCCGCGACTGCTCCCATGGCCGTGCCGCAAATCCCGATGAAATGAAAATTCCGTGGCGCTGAAATCACGCGAATTCCTTTACGATGCGAGTGAGCGTTTGGCTACTGTTGATCCGTTGCAGCGTTAACGCGTTCCAGCGTTGAAGCGGTGAGACTTGCCGGTGTTCGCGGGAGTAGCTAGGGTGGGCCCCCGAATGGAACCCGACAGAAATCCTTCTCATGAGCATCGCGAAAACGATGTCCTGGCTTCCGACGATCCCGCACTTCCGCCAGATTCCCCACCTTTGTCGGTTCCATTTCGTCCCATTCTCCTGGAGCGGCACCTGGATAAGTTGCGGGCCTTCTATAATGCGGCGCCGACGGAGCCAACGGCGAGCGGGCGCTTTTACCGAAAATTGCTCGCCATTTATTACCGAAACCTCGTTCCGCCCGGAGCAAGCGTCCTCGAAATCGGATGCGGCGCCGGAGATCTACTTGCCTTGCTCCCGAATCGGGATCTCACCGGGATCGATCTCTCCGGCAACCAAATCAGGGCCGCCCGCGCGAAATTGCCCCAGGCAAAATTCCATGTCATGGCCGGCGAGAATCTGGAGCTCGACCGCACGTTCGACTTCATCATTCTCTCGGAGACGCTCAACTTCGCAGCCGACGTCCAGAAAATTCTGGAAAGGGCCCACCTGGTGTCACACCGCCGCACACGTCTGATCCTGAATTTTCACAGCTTGCTTTGGTGGCCGTTCATTAGTTTGGGGACGATGCTCGGCCTCCGCGCGGCCCACCCTCCCTGCAATTGGCTCAGCTCGACCGATATGCGAAACCTGCTTTCGCTCGCGGGTTGGGACGTGATCAAACAACAAGGCCGGTTGCTCATGACGTTCCCGCTTTTTGGCCTGGAAAAATTCGTCAATCGCTTTATTGCCCCGCTGGTGTCGCCCCTGGGTCTGACCGTTTTTCAGATCGCGCGACCTTTGCCCCGTCACCATGGCTCAAAGACAGTTTCAGTCGTGATTCCGGCCCGGAACGAGGCTGGAAACATAGAAAACGCCGTGCGGCGCGTGCCAGCTCTGGGCAGCAAAACCGAGATCATTTTCATCGAGGGAAATTCCACGGATAACACCTGGGCGGAAATTGAGCGGGTCAAGACGCAATACCCTGATCTCCAAATCAAGACGATGCGTCAGACCGGAAAGGGTAAGGGTAACGCCGTCCGCGAAGCTTTCGACGCCGCCAGCGGGGAGGTCCTGATGATCCTTGACGCGGATCTCACGGTGCCGCCGGAGGAGCTGGGGAAGTTCTACAATGTTCTGATTTCCGGGCGAGCCGATTTCGCGAATGGCGTCAGGTTGGTCTATCCGATGGAGGATAAGGCCATGCAATTCTTCAATCTCTGCGCGAACAAATTTTTTGGAATCGCATTCAGTTGGGCGCTCGACCAGCCGTTGAAAGATACCCTCTGCGGGACCAAGGTCCTTTTCAGGGAAGATTATGCGCGCATTGCGGCGAATCGGACGCACTTCGGCGACTTCGATCCCTTTGGGGATTTCGATTTGATTTTCGGCGCGAATCATCTGCATCTGAAAATCGGCGACATCCCGATCCGGTATCGTGAGCGGACCTACGGCGAGACCAACATCCAGCGCTGGCGTCACGGCATGCTGCTCTTGCGGATGCTTTTGCTTGCGATAATGAGAATCAAATTGATTTAGCGGAATGCCGATCGAAGTCGGACAGCATAACCGCGAAATCCAAGCCAAGGCCGGGCCTTGGCGGCGGAAGCCCCTGCTCCCGAGAATTCAACGCGACTTTAATGCGGAAAGCGCTCTGCGTTGCCTCGTCGCATGGGAAAAGAGATGATAGGGTCCTTACTTTACGATCTTAACCACGCTTCGATCTGGCATCAGGAATTGAAAGTGTGGAACCAGCGCCTCCGGGCGACCTCGCTCGACCGGCTCGTCTTTCTCGGACTTCATCGCCTGGGATTAATGGGAAAGGAGGAGGCAAGGCTCTTCAAAAAATTGGTCGAGCCTGGCATGCTGACCGTGGACATCGGCGCCAATATAGGACTTTACGCTCTGTTGCTCGCCCAACTCGCGGGCCCGGACGGTCGCGTTTTCGCTTTCGAGCCGGAACCCAAACTCTTTGCGATGCTGTGCGAAAACTGCGCAGCCAATGACGCCGGGAACGTCACTCCGTTCCAAATTGCCGCCGGCGAAAAAAATGGACGCGCTACCTTTCAGCGAGCCATTTTTAATTCGGGCGATAATCGCCTCGGCCCGGCCAGAGCTGATGCGCAACCAATCGAGGTAGAAGTGGCACGCCTGGATGACGTTTTGCCCGTGCGAGCGGTGCAATTCATCAAGATCGACGTTCAGGGTCATGAACTCGGGGCATTGTCCGGCATGCCGGAAGTGCTTTCCGCCAGTCCAGATGTTAGGGTGCTTTTCGAATTTTGTCCGTTCGGTTTGCGGTCGGCAAACACGGCTCCGGAAAGTTTGCTCGATTTTTTCCGCGACCGTGGCTTTGAACTCTACGAAATAAAAACCGGATCCTTGCAGCCCATAGGCAATCCGTCCCGACTTTTGACCGAGGTCCAAGGCAAACAATACATCAACCTTCTCGCCAGCCGGACTCCTCTTAACCATCTCGCGAAAAGCTAACCCGTCCTGGAAAATAATTTTGCCTTACGGAGCCGGGAAGCGATGGGCAATCCAATTTCCCAAATTAAAATCTTGAACGCGTGATCAGCGAGTGTTAGCGGAAAAACCCTCGTCACAAAAATCGCGTGCTTTTCATTCGTTATCTTCCCTCACGCCCAGCCTGCGAACCCTCCGCTCGCCAAGCTCCGCAGTGGATTCTGCTTCGGGCTTTGCAACGTATTCATCGTGCCAAAAAAAGAGGGCAAAGTTTTCCGGACTGATGTGGCGCTTGAAAGCTGATTGGCTGCGACTGTATCTGCCGCCGCTGCTACTGGTGACGCTCTTCGCAGGCACCGGACTCCGCGGCATCGATTACGGCCATCACTGGGACGAACGCGAGTTTACCCTGGACGCCGCGCGCACGATGGCCGCCAACGGAGTCTTCCTCTCGCGCCCATACATCTACCCCGGTTTTTCCAAGCTGCTGACACTGGTCCCGGCGCTCGATGAGGGGCTGCGGGCGCTGGGACAAGGTGGCGGTGTCCGCCAGGTCCTCGCGGCGGTAGTCTCGGCCTACGATACCCCGGGCTATTTGCTCCAGGCGCGGTCTGTCTTCGTAATGGTATGCGCGCTCGGGATTCTCTGGATCTACCTGGCGGTCTGGGTGATAACCCGCCGGTGGTGGCAGGCGACGCTGGCGGCCGCCATCCTCGGCACGTCCTGGGAACTGGCGTATCACGCGCGCTTTCTGGTCGGGGACTGCCTCCTCGCCCAGTTCTCCGCTCTCTGCCTGATGCTGCTGGCGCTCCATCACCGCCGCGGGCACTCCGGCTGGTTGTGGGCAGCGGCGATCGCCGCAGGCTTTGCCACCGGCACTAAGTACCCAGGCGTGCTCCTGCTCGCCCCGGTGATGTTCTGCGCCGCTCTCCAGTCGCCCGCCACTTTGTGGCAGAGGGCCGCCCGGGTAGTGATAGTGGGAATGCTCTCGGTGGCGAGCTACCTTGTTACTACGCCCGGCACCGTGCTCGACCCCATCGTCTTCGCGGAAGCGCTCGCCAAGGTCAGAGCAACTTACACCGGGGGTTGGTACGGCTACACCGTTACAGCCGGATATCCGCACCTTTGGGTGTTGTTGCGGTATTTGGCGGTCAACTTCTTCTCACCTTACACCCCCATCGCAGCCGTCCTCTTTGCGTCAGCGATCGCTGGCGCGGTTCTGTGGTGGCGGGAAGACCGAAAGTTTGCTGCGATCGTGATCGGCTTCCCCGTGCTCTTCGCCACGTTCTTCTGCTGGAAGTACAACGTCTTCATCGTTCGCAACTTCCTTCTCCTCGCGCCATTCCTCGCCGTGCTGAGCGCGCGGGGGCTGGCCGAAGCGCTGCTGCGCCTCCGCTGGCCCGCGGCCCGCGTCACCCTGGCGATAGCGATTGGCGGCGCGCTGGCCGCAAACGCTGCGTGGTTAATCTCCGCAGGCGAAAGCATCCGGCACCCCGATGACGGAGCCGCGGCCCTGGATGCCGTGGCCTATGTCCGCGATCACCCGCGCACCCGGTTCCGGGTCTCAACTAAAGTGACCTCGCTGGCCGCCGGACGAGGCCTGGCGCTCCCATCCAACGC
>JBAPMH010000446.1:0-3081 GCA_049278515.1 Chthoniobacterales bacterium | reverse complement strand
GTCCAGTCGGGTAACAATGTCATGATCGGCGGCTTCATCCTGGGCGGGAGTCCCAGCAACTCCAACGTGGCGTTGCGAGGCGTCGGACCGTCGCTCGCCCAATTCGGCCTCAATCCCGTCCTCGCCGATCCGACCCTCGAGCTGCATGACAGCAATGGGGCCACTCTGGTCGCCAACGATGATTGGCAAAGCGATTCGGTCTCGGCCGCTCAATTGACCGCGGCCGGCCTCGGGTTATCCAATGCGAAGGAATCCGCGATCTTCACCTCTTTGCCCCCGGGAGCCTTCACCGCGATTCTCGCCGGCAAAAATGGCGGCATTGGCATCGGCCTCGTTGAGCTCTACAATCTGCGCTAGCGGATTGGAGACCCCTCCGTCTCCATTACGACCAAACAGGACTGCAGATGTTTTCGATCTCAAACCTTTTTCAGAAAACGGCCGGACCAGTCGCGGCAGGATTGGTTTTGTTATTGGCCGGGGCGCCTGCAGCGAAGGCGGCTTCAGCCGGCCAGACGATGTGGCAATGGGTTAACGAAAGTTCCCTGGCTCCGGCAGTGAAGCGCGTGATCGTTCCAGCGGTTTACCGAACGGTTCGCCTGGATACCGCGGCCCTGGTGGAGACGCTGGCCCGGGCTCCGATGGAATTCACCACGGCGGCGAGAGAGAATCCGGCCCTCATCTATCTCCCGATGCCCGATGGATCGATGGCCCGCTTCCGTTTCGAGGAATCTCCAATCATCGAACCGGGGCTTGCCGCAAAATTTCCGGGACTCAAAACCTACCGGGCCCAGGGGATTGACGATCCGACCGCGAGCTGCCGCTTCGACTGGTTGCCGACCGGATTTCACGCCATCATCCTGGCCGGTTCCGGGACAGTTTTGATCGACCCTTACGCGCACGGCAATAGGGCCGATTACATCACTTACTGGAAAAGAGACGCGGCGAACACGACGCGCGGCTTCGAGTGCCATTTCGATAACGATGCAGCCCCGGCCCGGTCTCAACGGGAGACTTTCGCACCGGCGGTCACTTCCGGCACTCAATTGCGGACCTACCGCCTTGCCCTGGCTTCGACCAACGAATATGCCGTCGCGGTTGGCGGTAATACCGTCGCGGGCACTCTCGCGGCCGAGGTGACGGTTATGAATCGGGTCAACGGCGTTTACGAACGCGATCTGGCCATGCACATGAACATCGTCGCCAACAATAACCTGATCACTTATGCCGGCGATAACCTGAGTTGTGGCGGGGCCTGCAACGCCACGAACGACCCGTACACGAACGATAGCGGCACCGCGATGCTGAGCCAGAACCAGACTACCGTTAACAATAGAATTGGGTCCGCGAACTACGACATCGGTCATGTCTTCAGCACCGGCGGTGGCGGCGTCGCGAGCCTGAGTGTTCCCTGCGGCTCGAGCAAGGCGCAGGGCGTGACCGGCCAGCCCAATCCAGTCGGTGACGGTTTTTCCATCGACTATGTGGCCCACGAAATGGGCCATCAGTGGGGGGCGCGCCACACGTTCAACGGCACAGTGGAGAAATGCAACGGCAACCGGGACGGCTCAGCGTCCTATGAGCCGGGCAGCGGGATTACCATCATGGCTTATGCGGGAATCTGCGGTAACCAGAACCTGGCGGCTCACAGTATTGATACCTTTCACGTCAAGAGCCTCGAAGAAATCGTCGCTTATAGCCAGACTGGCAATGGCAACACCTGCGCGGTTACCACCGCCACCGGGAACACCCCACCGGTCGTGACGGGCCCGGGAAACTTTACCATTCCCAAAGGGACCCCCTTCGTCCTGACCGCCTCCGCGTCGGACGTCAACGGCGATTCGATTACCTACGATTGGCTTGAGTATGATCTGGGTGCTTCCACCGCGGCTGTTCCTAATACCGACGCCGATGGGAGTGCGCGACCCATCCTTCGGCCTTATCTCCCCACCATAAGTGGGAGCCGGACGTTCCCCTCTCTCCAATATATTTTGAACAACGCCAACGTCCCGCCTGCGACCACGGACGGATTTCTGACGGGCGAACTTTTGCCGGCCATTGCGCGCACCATGACCTTCAAGGTGGTGGCCCGGGACAACCGTGCTAACGGGGGCGGAATTAATTCGGCGACCTCGGTCCTGACGGTTAATGGCGCGTCGGGGCCGTTCGCAGTCACCTCGCCCAACACCGTCATTAGCGTGCCGCGCCTGACCAATCTCACCGTGACCTGGAATGTCGCGGGCACCGCGGCAGCACCAGTCAGCGCCGCGAACGTGAAGATTTCTCTTTCCACCGATGGTGGAAACACGTTCCCGACCGTTCTCGCCGCCAGCACGCCGAACGACGGTTCCGAAACCGTCTTGATTCCCGATATGCCGACCGACACCGCTCGGATCAAGGTCGAAGCGGTGAGCAACATTTTCTTTGATGTGTCCGACACAAATTTCAGCATCACGATCGGCGGGCCTACTCCTAGTCCGACACCTACTCCCACATCGACCGCCAGTCCCACAGCGACGCCAACCGCAACCGGAACCCCGCCGCCGACTGCAACGCCCACCGCGACAGCGACTGCCACCGGAACTCCAGCGCCGACTCCCACGCCCACCGCGACTGCCACCGCCACCGGAACTCCAGCGCCGACTCCAACACCCACCGCGACTGCCACCGTAACCCCGGCGCCGACTGCAACTCCCACAGTGACGCCAACCGCGACTCCCGCACCTTCTCCGACCGCTACCGCGACACCGACGGCCACGCCGGTTCCAACAGCTACTCCTTCACCCACACCTACGCCGGCAGCTCAGGCCCTCAACATCTCGACCCGGCTGCGGGTTGAGACCGGCGACCTTGTCATGATTGGCGGGTTCATCATTAACGGCAGCGCTTCCAAGCCCGTGATCATCCGCGGAATGGGACCCTCGCTCGCGAACGCCGGCATCCCCGCCCCCACCGTGCTCAACGATCCTGTCCTGGAATTGCGCGGCTCCGATGGCTCGCTCATCACAGCCAACGACAACTGGAAGGACAGTCCGCAAAGGGGCCAGATCGAAGGAAGCGCCTTCCAGCCGGGTGACGACCGCG
>JBAPMH010000445.1:0-6708 GCA_049278515.1 Chthoniobacterales bacterium | reverse complement strand
GCCGTAGTCTGTGTAACGAGGGCTATTCAGTGGCACGCGCGACTACGCCTAATGAGACCTAAGATCAGCGACCGCTGGATTGATCATCTCAGAAGGTAATCGCCGAGCTTCCCGCGATGTTAGCATCCAGCCGCCCAGCCGGGCAAGGCCGAACTCCCTGACCGCGGATTCTGTCGTCCCTATCGGGACTTGGCCGGTTTCTTGATTCGAAATCCCAGCGCTAAAGCGCTGGGCTATTGTCGGCGGGAGAGCGCTGCTACTTGGATTGTAGCCGCGGCCCTGTGGGCTGTGTCGGCGTTTCGACGCGTGTCACGGCGACAGAGCGCTGTCGCTACAATTCGCTGTGCGAGCTAGCGCAATCCGGTGCCCCAACGGCTGTGGAGAAAACGTTCGATGGGAGAGAAGAGAATTTTATCCGTGAGGAGGCCGATGACGATGATGACGAACATGACGCCGATGACCTGTTCCATGGCGTTGAGCTCGCGGCCGTAGTGGAGAAGATGGCCCAGGCCGAACCCCGTCAGGATGGTGACGTAAATCTCCGCGGCCATGAGCGAGCGCCAGGCAAAGGCCCAGCCTTGTTTCATTCCGCTGACTAGGAAGGGCAGCGAGGCGGGCAGGATCACTTTGGTCCACTTGTGGAGGCCGGTGGAACCCATCGTCTTGGCGGCCCGGGCGAAAATCGGCGGAATGTTGCGCACGCCGGTGTCCGTGGCGATGACGACCGACCAGACCGTTCCCATCACGACAACAAAAAGCATGGCGCTCTCGGTTTGCCCGAACCAAAGGAGCGCCAGCGGAATCCAGCAAACGCTCGGCAACGTCTGGAGACCGAGCGCGAGGACACCGATGGTGTCTTCCATGAATTTGGAAGCCGAAGTAAAGAGACCGAGCGGAAGACCGATAGCGATGCCGATTAAATAACCGACCAGGAGCCGGCGAACAGTCACGCTTGTCGCCTGGAGCAACGTGCCGTCGCGCGCCGCGCCAACCAGGTATTCGCCGACGCTTTGAGGCGATGGCAGAAGCACCGGTGAGTAACGGCCTGATTTGACCAGCAAATGCCAGCCGGCGATCAGGGCGAGAAAGAAAAGGGTGGCGAGGAGAAATCTTCTCATTATTCAGCCACCTCCCCTTCCATATGGCCTTTCAAGGCGCGGGTAATTTTTCCGGCGTGCTCCGCGAGCTCGATGCTGTTGATATCGCGCGGGCGCGGCAACGGAATTTCGAATTGCTCGCGGATCCGGCCGGGGTTCCGGGAAAAGAGAATAACGCGATCGGCCAGGCAGACAGCTTCGCGGACGTTGTGGGTGACGAAGACAATCGTCTTGCGGCGCTTCTGCCAGATGCGCTGGATGTCGCTGTAAAGCTGTTCCCGGGTCAGGGCGTCGAGAGCGGCGAAGGGTTCGTCCATGAGCAGGACGCGCGGGTTCGGAGCGAGAGCCCGGGCGAGCGCGACGCGTTGTTTCATGCCGCCGGAAAGTTCGTGGACGTGGGCCTTCGAAAATTTCTCGAGCCCGACCAGTTGGAGAAAGAACTTCGCCACTTCAAGCCGCTCTTTGTTGCGCAAGCCGGGTTTCAGCTTCAACCCGAACATGACATTGCCGATAACATCGAGCCACGGAAAGAGCGCGGCTTCCTGAAACATGACGAGACGATGACGGCCGGGATTGATGACCGGTTCGTTGTCCGCCATGACGCGGCCTTCGTCCGGCGTCGCCAGGCCGGCAATGATGTCGAGCAGGGTCGATTTTCCGCAGCCGCTCGGCCCGACGAGACAAACAAATTCCCCCTCAGAAATCTCGAGCGAAATGTGATCGAGGGCATGGACGGTTTGCCGGGTGGTGCGAAACCACTTCGACACATCTTCCACAGCGAGCTTCGCCGGCGGAAAGCCCTGTATTTCCTGGGCAAGCGACATCAGGGTTTTTCGAACAACTTCGACAGGTCCGGCGCGGTCTTGATGAACCCGGTCTTGAGGGAATTCTGCAAAAAGCTCTCAATCGCGGGACGGGGCACGTCGGCCGTGAACACGATCCGTTTCCAGGATTGCGCGATCAAGTCGGCGCTCATATCGCTGCGCGTCTCGGCGAGGAGCTCGGCCTTGATCAACTTCTGCGCTTCCTCCGGGTTCTTCGTCATCCAATCGGTCAACGCCGCATGAGCTTCCGCAAACTTCTTCGCCAGCTCCCTCTGTTGGCCCAGAAACTTCGCGCTGGCGACGAGGACGGTGGTGGCCGCATCCTTTTCGTCCACGAGAATCTTGCCGCCGGATTCTTTCTCGAGCCGCGAGACCCACGGTTCCACCGTCCAGACGGCGTCGACCTTCTTTTGCTGGAAAAGCGAAAGCTGATCCGGATTCTGGGTCGGAAGGACCTGGGCATCGCCGCCCAGTTGCGTAATTTTCAGGCCACCGGCGATGAGCCAGGCGCGGCACGCGATGTCCTGGGTGTTGCCGAGCTGGGGAGTCGCGATTTTTTTGCCGCGGAAATCGGCGGCCGCCTTCAGGTTTTGATCGGGCTGCACCACCAGGGCCGCGCCGCCATTGGCCGCGCCGGCAATGAGCCGGACTTCGGCGCCGTTCGACTTCGTGTAGGCGTTAAGCGCCGGACCCGGCCCGACGTAAGTGAGATCGATCGATTGGGCAAAGATCGCTTCCATGGCGCTGGGCCCGGCGTTGTAGACAAACCATTCGATCTTGATTCCGCCTCCCAGTTTTTCCTCGAACCACCCTTTGCCCTGCCGGGAAAGGTTATGCGCCACCAGAGCCTGGGCATGGGTGATGTTCGGGAAATGCCCGACACGCAGGACGACGTTGTCCGCCGCCTCGGCTAGCGAGCCAAGAGCGAGCGCGGAAACGAGAAGAAGGAGTGCGATTTTCTTGAGCATAAGTTCAGGAGTTAAGATTAACGGGCCGTGGAGTTAGGTGACGAGCGGAATCAGAGCCAGTACGAGATTTTAGCAGAGCTGGCGAAACGGCGCGACGAGCGTCAGCTCATGAAGTCACTGATGGGGGTCATCGGTTCGAGGTGATCGCAGAATATCTTGAAGGTGGCAAGGATCGGAACAGCGAGGATCATTCCGGAAATTCCCCACATCCAGCCCCAAAAGGCGAGCGACACCAGGATGATCACCGGATTCAAAGTCAGGGAGCGCCCGAGGACTAGTGGAGTGATGAAGTTACCTTCGAGGGTGGCGAGAAGAAGGTAACTCCCCGGGATTACCATGGCGTAGCCGAGGTTGTCGAAACTCAGGACCGCGCCGAGGGTCATGCAAATGATCCCGGTGAGCGCGCCGAGGTACGGAACGAAATTGAGGAGGGCCACCATCACGCCCCACATGATCGGGTTACGCAGGCCGAGGAAATGGACCGTGATCCCGACCGCTATGCCAAGACCGATGTTGATCGCGGTGACGGTGAGGAGATACCGCGAGATCTGGGACTCGATCTCGCGCATGATGGAGAGGGCGCGTTTTTTGTCCTCCAGCCGCGAGTTTAACTTGATGATCTTGGCGAGAAACACGCCGTCCGAGGCGAGAAGAAAATAGAGCAGGATGAGCATAACGACCGTGCTGGCGATGAACTCCGGCGTTTGGGTGAAAAAGCTTTCGGCCAGCGCGTTGCGTTTCACTACGACGGTTTGGGGTTTGGCGGCTGTCTCCGGTTCCGGGGTGGTGAGCTTGTCGATTTCGCCGGTGGCCTGCGCGACTTTTTCCATCGGTTTTTTCAACGGGAGCAGCTTGAGTTTCAATTCCTGCAAACTGTAGGGCGCCTTTTCAATCCAGCCCGCAGCCGGCTCCGCGAGCCGCGAGATTCCGTAAACGACGGACCCGATGAGGCAGAGAAGGATGATGGCGGCGCCCAATGGTGGCCGGATTCGAATCCGGTTTAGAGTGCGCACCAGCGGCGTGAGCAGATAACTCAGGAGCAGTGCGAGGACGAGCGGGAGCAGCATCGCCCGCATAAAGTACATCGTGTAAAAGACCGCGAGAACGAAAAGACCGGTGAGCGCGACCGACTTGATGTCGAACGGCCCCCGCAGCCGATCGGTCAGACTCAGGAGCCTGGTGCGGCGCGGCTTTGTTTTTGTTTCCGGCGCGGTTTCGTTTCGATCATCGAAGGACATCGCTCACTGATTCGCGACTGCCCCGACGTTCGCGCGCTTCTGGAGCCGATGCCAATGTGGGAGGGACCTTTGCGTCCCGACTCATCGCCGCACAAAGGCGGCTCCCACATTTCGCTTCGCCCCGCGGAGCTACAGGATCTGATGCGCGACTATAGCCAGCGCCTGGCCCTTTATGGTATCCTTCCGCGATGAGGCGTTTCCTCGCATGGGGGATTAGTTCGCTGCTGTTTGCCGCAATATTGCCGGCCCAGGAGGAGCTGCCGAAAGATCCCAGCGAACCGCTCGATATCGAACCGCCTCTCCTGATCCAGGAAAGTCCAAACCGGAATGTCGTCCACACGACACCCGATACTGGCGGCGCACCCCAAGCCCTCGATCCGGAGCGGATCATGATCGCCTTGGAAAAGGCAAAAAAGAGCGCGGCCTCGGGCGAGCGTCTTTATAAAGCCGGCATTATCGCGAAAGTGGAGGCGGAAAATCGCATTCTCAAGGTTGTGCGGCTGGAAGCGGACCTCGCCCAGGCGAAACTGGAAGTGGCAAAGGAGGAGGTAGCGGCACAGCAAACCCGCGTCGCGTCGGGAGAAATTCCGGAGAGCGAAACCGGGGCGGCGGTCTCCGCCCTGGCGTTGGCAACGCAGGAAGCGGAAGCGGCCGTGGCCAACCGCGATCGCGCGGAGCTCGATGCCGCCCGGCTAAATTTGCAGCGGCAAAAGAAGCTTTTGGCCATGGGAAGCGGACGGAAGTCTGAAGTCAGCCGCGCCCAGGAAAAAGTCAGCACGCTCCAGCAGTCGAAGGAGTAGATTCCGGGAATCCGTCACCCCTTGCAGGGGTTTCTGATTGTTTATCGATCTCCTACCGGGAGTTCGCCTGGCTCCCTCCGGGCTCTAATCCTTCGCGCCTACAGCGCTCCATCGAATTCCCACGCCTAGGATCCCGGAACGCCGCCCTCTTATCGAAGTCCCGGAGGGACGGCGGATTAAAGCCCGGAGTGAAGCGAAGCGAAACTCCGGGACCCTTATTTCAATGAAACCAGCCCCGGGACGGGGCGACGGATCGAGTATACCGTGGTGCGTAATTCAATTACGGCATCCGTCACCCCTTGGAGGGGTTAATAAATGGTTGCCGATTCCCCCGGAGCTCGCTTCGCTTCACTCCCGGCTTCAATCCTTCACGCCTTCGGCGTTCTATCGAATCTTGACGGCTTAAAGCCGTCAAGTTTGTGGCGCCCACGCCCACGGGATTGCGTCGTTCTCACGGGGTCTACGCCGACACGAGCGCCGTCCCTACCGAAAATTTCCTGGGGACGGAGCCGATATTCTTAACCGCGGAGTGTACGGATGCCGCGGATGCGAGATTTACCATCCTCCATTCTCAATCCTCGCTTCCCATCCTCGCCTTATCCGTTTAATCCGCGTCATCCGCGGTTGCACTATTTCCACAGCGGGGACACCCGCCGCCCCACCGACGGCTCGACAGCGTTTGAAAGCCCGGCCTCGCCTTCGGCTGCGTTACGGCGCCCTACCATGACAGCGGACGCCGCCGTGCGGCTTCCCTACCAACAATCCAATCCAAAGAGTTGGACGAAAGTCCTACATTTCCAGGCTTGCTCTTTTTTGTAACTACGGGCATATCAACGGCTTTCTTCGACCCGTCCATGTCCCTCACCTTTCCGAAGTCCATCGTTTGCAGTGCAATCCTGGCCCTGACCGCCCAGGCTGCTTTGGCCGCAACCTTTCCTTCCACAGGACCGACCACTCCTGGCAACGAAGCCCGGCTCCGCGACGGGTTGGCACTCGCCCCGGCGAATGCCCCGGTCTCCGTGAAGCGCGCGATCTGGGCTGCGAATCAATTGCGGACGAAACCGTATCGATACGGCGGCGGTCACAAAACTTTTCACGATAGCGCCTACGATTGTTCCGGCTTCGTTTCCTATGCTCTGGCCGGCGCTGGTTTGGTTTCGCTCCCGATGAGCTCGAACGAACTCCGGGCCTTTGGAAGCCGGGGACCCGGGAAATGGATTACGGTTTATGCCCGGAGCGGCCACACTTTTGCCGTGATCGCAGGCCTGCGCCTGGACACGACTTCGCCCCATAATCCCTCGCGGCAGTGGGCGCCTCGCTGGCAACCGACCCCGCGCAAACCGTCGGGGTTCGAAATGCGCCATCCGACCGGCTTGTAGAGCCTTTGCGCTGGTATCGCGCCGTAGCGACGCCGCTCTGCCGGCGTCGGTGAGACTTATTACGACAGCGGTCGATCGCCGGTCCTCGTTCCCAAGTTGCACTTGGGAACAGACGCTCTCCCCGCAGTTGCACCGCCGACGAAACGCCAGTATTCGGGCGGTGCGAGCAATCCACAGCGGCATGACCAGTCCCGAAGGGACGCCGGACTAAAGCCCGGAGTGAAGCGAAGCGGAACTCCGGGACCCTCGTTTCAACAAAACCAGCGCCGGAACGGTGCGACGGATCGGGAATACAGCGGTGCATGGCCACACTCCGGCATCCGTCACCCCTTGCAGGGGTTAATAGGTGTTTGCTGATTCCACCCGGAGTTCGCTGCGCTTCACTCCGGGCTCTAATCCTTC
>JBAPMH010000444.1:0-2434 GCA_049278515.1 Chthoniobacterales bacterium | reverse complement strand
AGCAAAGCCTATGTCATCGGCCTGGCGTTTGCCGTCGGCGGCTACGCTTCGTTTTGGTTGATCGCGGCCATGTGCGTCCTCACCGCGCTCGTCGGGATCAATTACATGATCATTTGCCGGCTCTACCCGGATGGCGGCGGCGTTTATGCGAGCGTCCGTCATCGCTCGGAAGTCATCTCGATCGTCGGCGCGTTTTTGCTCATCGCCGATTACCTCGTTACCGCCGCGATCAGCGCGCTCTCCGCCTTCCAATATCTCGGCGTCCCGCATCCGGAAAAATTCGCTGCGGTTGCGATTCTCATTATCGGCCTGCTCAATCTGCTCGGACCGAAGCACACCGGCGGCCTTGCGTTTCTGATCTCGGTGCCGACGGCCATCGTGGTCGTCACGTTAGGATTGTTCAGCCTGCCGCATCTCGGGACAGCGATTGGAAATCTTCAGCCGCTTCACGGCGGCTTCTTTGAAAACTGGGGCGGTTTCGTCGGAATCGTGCTCGCGCTTTCCGGTGTCGAAGCGATCGCCAATGCCACCGGGGTGATGCGGCTGGATGCCGGTAGCACAGAGGCGCGTCCCTCGGTCCGCAAAACTTCCACCCCGGCGCTGCTCTGGGTGATGGTGGAAGTCTGCATCTTCACGGCGCTGCTCGGGCTCGCGATGCACGCGCTCGGCGGATTGCAGACGACGAACGGCGATGTGAACGCGCCGGGCGCGGAAGGCGTTCGCGATTACATGCTGCGCTACATGGGCGAAACATTTGTGGGTGGCGCGCTCGGGCCTGCCCTCGGCCACGCCTTCGGTTTCGCCGTCAGCATCACCTTCGGCTTGCTTCTGCTCTCCGCCGTCAACACGGCCATCGTCGATCTCATCACGATTCAATTCCTCATGGCGCGCGACCGCGAGCTGCCGGCAATTTTTCAGCGCCTCAATCGCTGGGGTGTCCCGGGCGCCGGCATGCTCCTTGCCACTCTCGTCCCGATGGCGCTGGTGGTTCTTGTCAAGGATATGGTCGGCCTGGCCGATCTCTATGCTGTCGGCGTCGTCGGCGCCATTGCTACAAATCTTGGTGCGACCGCGACAGACTGGAAACTGTCGATCAAGAAATGGGAACGCACACTTATGTTTGGCACCTTCATTGTGATGGCTGCGATCGAGATGTCGCTGCTCATCGATAAACCAAACGCGCGCTACTTCGCCGTCACCATTCTCGCTGTGGGATTGATCCTGCGCGGCCTTGTTCAGGAGCGCAGGATGAAGAAGGACGCGGTGCCGACAGCCAAACCCGTCTTGTTTCCTATCCAAGTCGCCCCGGCCAGTCCGGAACCGGAGTCGGGATTCACAAGTGCCGAATCCATTCTTTGCGCCATTCGCGGTACCGGCCGCACCCTGGACTTCGCCTTGCGTGAATCAAGCGAAACCGGCCGGCGGCTTTACCTGCTTTTCGTGCGCGAGCAACGCTTCATGACCGAGCAGGACACGAAACGAAAATGGCAGGAAGATCCCGAAGCCGCCGACATCTTCGCCACAGCCAAACAAAAAGCCGGCGATCATTCGCCCCTTTTCTGTTATGCAGTCAGCGAGTCTGCCGCTGAAACCATCGTGGACATCGCTGCCACCCTCGGCGCCTCTCGACTCATCCTCGGCGCCCCGCGACGCAACGCGCTGGTTAACATTCTGCGCGGAAACATGGTCCGGGAAGTTTCCGACCTGCTTCCCGAGGAAATCGACCTGCTCGTTTACGCGTGAACTGAGCCGTCGCCCAGACGGAATCACATCGCCTGGACCGCAGGCTCGGTTTTCCAAAACGTCACGATCAATCCGCCGATCACGATGACGCTGCGCCCAATCAGAATAGCTGCCCCCAATCAGAATAGGAAGACTGGGCGACGTTCGGAAAACGATGAAACTGATGACCTGCCAGACGATGAAAAGTGTGGCGATATATTTGGAAGGCCTGCGAACCGGTTTCGAATTCCCTCGGATCGATTTGGAAGTCCAGCGATTCGATTTGGACTTCTTCCGGCCAGTTATAAACGCCTAAATCCTACAGGCTTAGCGTCTATCCACGTGGCCAAAATCGCAGTTTATCCTCAAATCTGAGTTATCATTGCAATTATGAGAAACAATTCGCATAGTTGCGAAAATACGTTATGATTAAGGCCAATGACCATACTCGAATTGAAAGAACAATTGGCCGATATGCCTAGGAACGCGATTCTAGTTTTTCGGTGTGCAAGCGCCGCGAACCGGCAATTCATTTTCTCCCGGTGGAAATGGCGCGGCGAAAAATTGATGACCATGGAACTGAACTGGATCGACGAAGAAGAAGTCAACGGATTCGACGCTTGGAACATCACGGTTCAAGAAGTCCTAAATTCAAATCTACCCGATGACACAGAGTTCGAATTGAGTGGTACCGGAACGAGCGGCGGGACGC
>JBAPMH010000443.1:0-3313 GCA_049278515.1 Chthoniobacterales bacterium | reverse complement strand
TTGCGAGCTTACGGTGAGCGATTTATCGACGACATGGCCATGGCCAACAAAGTATTGGGTTGGCAATCTCCTTCTCAACAGGTCGCGAAACGCCGCTTCAATTTGGTCACCGCTTGCATCAATATCGCCAGACGAATGAATGACCTTGGATTGCTGTCTTGAGGACAGGAGTCGCACGACTTCCTCTCGGTAGACGGCATTGATTTCAAAGACGGCTGGTTTGCTCATAAGTGCCGGCGAGGGTTTGTGTATTCGTTATGAAGTGTTGGGTTCATCCGCATGGGAGGCAGTGCGGGAATCTCGATGAGGGTCAGTCTGTGAATCTCCACAAACAGGCGGCGTGGCTGGCGGTTGGAAAGAGTGAATCTTCAGTGGTTAATCGATAGAGAAACGATCCGGGTAATCTCGGCCGGGACGCTCATCCATGCCTTTGGCAAGCATCGCAGGCAGCAGGGCGAGCGCGTGCCGGATACTCAGGCGAAATGCCTCGGTGTTACTGAGGCCGGCAGTCGCAGGCAACGAATCGAACCGTGGCAAAACAAACGCCGCAGCGTCCTCACGAATTCGAGTCTCGGCCGGTTTCGCGGAGGATTCTTTGGATGGCTTCGCTGGCATAACGCTCGGCAATGTCGGTGAACTCCTTGCTCGAAGTGTCGATCTTCGCTGCCTTGATCAAGTATTTCACATCTTGCAGGTCGACGCCATTTTCAAAACGCGCCGGACTTCGGAGCGCGTGCAGTTTCATGGCGATGAGATGGAGCGGACTCGGAATGGATAAACTAAGGCCATTACCAATGTCGCATCGGCGACTGCTTCCCTGGATGGTGGCGAACGTTTGCGCGTCGGCCAGCATCAAATCCACCGGCAACGCTTCCGCCGGAGCGGCGACAAAACGCAGGCGGATGAAATTGGCAGTGCGATGAAACGGCCTGTAGCCGTGTCCTTGAAAATAACCAAGCCAGCGGTCGGAATCGGTCTCGCGCACGAGGAGGTCGACGTCGAAGGTGGTGCGGTAATAGGAGTGAAGATTCACGGCGTTGCCCCCGACCAGCACCGTTTCGAGGCCTTCGGTCTCGGCGCGTGCGGCCAGAGCGATGCTGTCTGGGTTCGCCATGTGGGACATCATTCTGCAAGGCTTTGCGCTCCGCAATAAAGAACCGGTTGAGAGGAGTGACCTGTGACAAGTTCCGGGGTCCTGCCTCCCCAACACATCACACTTCACTTTTCACACGTCACTCGCAGTGAGGGTGCGGGAAATTTCTTTTTGCGCTCCGCGGTGTAGGACCACCACGGACGCGCGGGGGCCCCTTCCATGAAGCGAACGGCCGAGATGAAAGTGTCGAGAACGCAAGGGTCCTGCCGGGTGCGGGTTCGCTCGCATAAGGCCTGGTAAAGGGAGTGCGGATCCCGGCCGATCAGTTCCTTCGGTTGTTTGATCCCGATTGATCGCAGATCGCGGGCGATCGATGCGCCGACGTTGGGGATCGCTTCAAGGACTGTGGCCAGTCGCGCATGGGTTGCCTTGCGCATGGTCATCTTTCGACCAATCACCATTCACGAGTCTCTGACCACCCTTCACGTTCCCCTACCGCCGGTGTTCGGCCTGGTAATCGTTAACGACCAGACAGGCGTGGATTACACCGGGGACCCAGCCGAGCAGAGTCAATAATATGCTCAGGATAAAACTCAGGATTCGGCCCGTCATCAAAACCGCGATCGGCGGAAAGACGACGCAAAAAAAGTAGCGGAGTGATTTCATGGATACCCGTGTTCCCGGGAACCATCAATGCATCTCCGAAGACCCGCAATCACCGATTGTTCATCAACCGCGATCAACTGAAAAACCACGTCGCCAGACAAAGTAAACGGGGATCCCGGTAAGAACGAGCAGGTAGCCGATTCCAGAAGTCGCCGGCGCGAGATAGGCGAGGTCGACAATGAGGAACGACGCCAGAAGGACGGAGACGATCGGGACAAAAGAATAGCCCCACATGCGATAGGGCCGATCCGCAGCCGGCCGTTTTTTTCGGAGCACGACGACGGCAACGACGAGGAGGACATAAAAGACCAGGTCGGCCGAGACGATGTACTCGAGCAGCTGGGTATAGACGTTTCCGTAGGTCACCGCGCCGGTCGCGGGATCGGTGATGACGGTGCGCGGGAGCGTTAACGCCGCCGTCCAGATCGCCTGCGCCACCAGGGCCGCCGCGGGAACATTGCGCCCGCTGATCGTGGCAATCCGCCGGAAAAACAAACCATCACGCGCCATCGCATAGTAGACCCGCGCTCCCGCCAGGATGAGTCCATTGTTGCACCCGAAAGTCGAGATCATGATCGCCGCCGCCATCGCGCTGGCCCCAGGCGCGCCAAAAATTGAATTCATCGCCGCGACCGCGACCCGATTCTGGGGCGCATGTTGAATTTCCGAAAGCGGGAGGAGAGCTACGTAAGCGAGATTCGCCAGAACGTAGAGAACCACGACGACGCCGCAGCCGCCGAGCAACGCGCGGGCGAGATTGCGTCCGGGATTGCGGATTTCGCCGCCGATGAACGTCACGTTCGTCCAGGCGGTCTGGGCGAAGACGGGGCCGACCATCGCTTTGCCAAAAAGGAGCACGAGAGCCAGTCCGCCGATGGCGTTCAGACCCGGCTGGGCCGTTTGCGGGCTCCAGCCGTTTTTCCACGGATCCCACCAATCCGAGGCCCGCGCCGCGCTCTCCGGTTTCCAGCCTAACGAAAGGCCGAGGATGACGACGGCGAAGAGGGCCGCGGTCTTCGCGAACGTGAAGGTGTTTTGGACAAGCCGGCCCGTCTCGAGACCGCGCGTGTTTATCCAGGTGAGGAACAGAATCAGCGCGACGGCTACCAGCTGTTCGGCGGAAAGACTAAGGGCGTATCCACGGAAAACGTGAATCGGGGCGATGAGATAGTTGTCCGGCTTGATCGCGGGCGCGAAGACTCCCAGGAACTTGGCGAAGGCAATCGCTACGGCGGCGATCGTGCCGGTCTGAATGACGAGAAACAGGGTCCAGCCGAAAAGGAAACCGACTGCCGGTCCGTAGGCTTCGCGGAGGAAAACGTAAACGCCTCCGGCCCGCGGCATCATGGCGGCGAGCTCCGAACAGCAGAGCGCTCCGGTTATTGTCATTAACGCGGCGACAGTCCAGGCGAGGAGCAGCCATCCCGGCGCGCCGGTCAATCTGGTCGATTCCGCCGAGGTAATGAAAATGCCGGACCCGATCATCGAGCCGACGACAATCATCGTCGCGTCGAGCGGGCCAAGGCGGCGGACGAGATGGCCTTTGTCCTCTAC
>JBAPMH010000442.1:0-2567 GCA_049278515.1 Chthoniobacterales bacterium | reverse complement strand
GTAGGCGCGCCGGCCGCTGCTTCGCCACAACACGATCGAATAGGCGGCTGCGACCAGGAGGGCGTAAGCGAAACTTTGGTGATGACCGGCGAAGCATTGCAGGGCGACGACGATGGCGAGGGCCACTCCGCGACGGCGATCTCCGGTTGCACCGTAACCGTCAATCGTCCAAATCAACCAGGGCAGAAGCGCGGCGGTATGGACGATGTTGGTGTGGCCGACCTGGGCAACAAGAAAAGCGCTCGCCTGCCAGACCAGACTCGTTAGGCCGGCGCCGGCGATGCTCGAACCGGAGCGTCGTGCGCAGAGGTAGGCGCCAAGCGCAGCGACCAGGTAAGTGGAAAGCATCATCAAATTCGTCGCCACCCGGGGATTGGCGACGAGATAAAACCAGTTCAACGGAAAGAGGACTCCGGCCTGCGCCGCCCCGAGAATCGGCATTCCGCAAAAAAGCGATGGATTCCATAACGGAAGCGACCCGGCGTGAAGCTGGTTCGCGATGGCTACGCGAAAAGGAATGTTCTGAATCACCCCGTCGTCAGGCGAGATGAAAAGCTGGCCGCGCGTTGCCGGAAAGAAATAGAGAAGCGGGAGAAGGGTAACGAGCAGCGCGACGATGACGCCCGACTTTTTTGCTCGCTCCGAGTCCATGAGTGGGGTCAAGGATTTAGGTCGTGCTAACCGGAGTCAAGAACTCGAACAGGTGGATTGCAGTCCTGGCAGCCATTGCCACCGGCGCGGTGGCGCTCTGGTTTGCCCAACTCACGCGCAATCCGCCGGGTTTTTACATCGACGAATCGTCGATCGCCTACAATGCCCACGCGATAGCGCAAACCGGTTGCGACGAGAACGGCGTCAGCTGGCCGCTCTATTTCCGGGCCTTCGGCGACTACAAGAATCCGGTTTATATTTATCTCCTGGCGGGATTGTTTCGGCTGACCGGTCCGAGCATTCTGGTGGCTCGCCTCCCGAGCGCGACCGCCGTCGTTCTCTCAGCCGTGACTCTGGCGCTGCTGGCCCGGCGCCTTACTGGATCGCGCGGAGCAGCCCGTCTCGCGGCCATTTTCGCGCTGATCACGCCGTGGCTTTTCGAAGTGGGCCACGTCGCCATGGAAGTGGCGCTCTACCCCTTCGCGGTGGCTGCGTTTCTTTTTTGCGTCCATCGTGCCAGCGAGAAGGAAAAATGGAATGCGGCGGAGGTAGTCTCGCTTGCGATAACCCTGGCGCTGCTGACCTACGCCTACTCGATCGGGCGATTGTTCGGGCCCTTACTCGCGCTCGGACTTGTGTTATTCCTTACCCGCCAACGATGGCCGGCGGTCATTGCCGTCTGGTTTCTCTACGGTGCGCTCGTTCTACCGATCGTCGTTTTCTCCGTTCGCCATCCCGGCGCGCTCACGGAGCGGTTTGGCATTATCACCTATTTGAATGCTGATGCCGGGTTCGGCGAAACTATCTGGGAATTCGCCAAACATTATCTGCGGAATCTCAATCCGTGGCGGTTGCTTGTCCGCGGCGACCCGAATCGCGACCAGATCGCGCACGTCTTTGGGACGCCGCATTTTCTCGCCCCGGTCCTCGTTTTCTCGATCGCGGGAATGACCTCGGCCGTGCGGAGAGCAAGACGGGAAGCGTGGTCGCGTTTTCTTCTCTACGGCTTCGCGGTCGCAATCGTGCCGGCGTCGCTTACGAACGAAGCGTTTCACATGTTGCGGCTCATTGCGGTGCCGGTCTTTCTCCTGATTTTCGCCGTGACCGGATTAGCGTGGTTGCTCGATCGATGGCGGACGGTGCTTCTGTTTCTCCTGGCTCTCACCGCAATCGAGGCCGGCTGGTTTCAATGGAAGTATTTTCGGTCGGCGAAGACTGCACGCCGGACCCATCTGTTCGACGCGGAATACGCGTCGAAGATTTTTCGGCCGGCGATCGCTTCCGGAGCGCACCCGATTTACCTCGCGGACGCGCTTTGGATTCCAGGTTACATCCAGGCTTATTGGCAGGCGACGCTGCACGGGCTCGACGTTTCGCGTTTCCACCGATTGCCGCCGGATCAGCCGGCGCCGCTCGGTGCTCTGATGATCAGCACGGAAGAAAATTGTCCGGGCTGCGAAATCCTCGCCGCGGTGAAACCCTACACCCTGGCGGTCGCGAAGGAGCCGCCGCAGGTCCGGCCGCCGTTACCGCTGGAAGGATTTCGCGGCGAGTTAACCGTCATCCGCAAGCCTTCCGTTATTCGCGCGAAGAAACAGGCGGTGCTCCTGGTCCGCGTCAAGAATATCAGCCCGGTCACCTGGCTGGCGCGCGAACGCGGGGGCAGCCCGCGCCAGGTCAGTCTCGGGAACCATTGGCTCGACCCGACCGGAAAAATTCTGAGCAATGACGACGGCCGGAGCGCCCTGCTCCAAAATCTCGAACCCGGCGAAACGACGGAATTGTCCCTGACGGTGAATGCCCCGGCCGCGGCGGGCCGTTGGATCCTCGAAATCGACCTGCTTCAGGAAGGCGTGACGTGGTTCGGTTTAGCTGGATCTCAGACTGTGAAGATCCCCGTCGAGATTCGATAGGCT
>JBAPMH010000441.1:0-4615 GCA_049278515.1 Chthoniobacterales bacterium | reverse complement strand
ATATCGAGATAAAACATCCCCAGCGGCTCGCCCGTCGCCGCATCGGTGACCGCGTAGAGCTGGAGATCGTCCACCCATTTTTGGGGCACGGCGATTTTCTCGAATTTCAGACCGAAGATGCTTTGATAAACGGCGAACATCCCTTCCAGCGTTTTTTGAAAGGGGAAATACGAGCGCAAGGCCTCGGTATCGACGGCGTATTTCTGTTTCTTGAGCTGGTTTGTGTAATAACGAAAATCCCAAAGTTTGATGGTCGCCTTCGGGTCCTTTGTTTCAGCGGCTTTCAGTTTGTGCAGCTCTTCAATCTCAGCGGTGAACTTCGGTTGGGAGCCGCTCACGAGATCGTCGATATACTTTCCCGCGCCAGCCGCCGACTTCGCCATCTTGATTTCGGTCTGATAATCAGCCCACGATTTGTAGCCAAGCCGGAGCGCAATCTTGTTCCGGAGCGCGAGCATCTGGTTCAAAACCTCGACGTTTTTCTCTTTCGCCATCGAGTCGTGGATGACGTAGAGCCGCTTGCGCAACTCTTCGCTCTTCGCGTTCTCCATCACCGCGATGTATTGCCAGGTCACGTTGGCTTTCACCGTGTAGGCGTCGTCCCCCGTCTTGACGCCGGGGGAAGCGAGGAAGCTCTCCGGCACGCCGTCGAGGTCCGCTTTTGTGAAGACGACCGGCGCCTGCACTTCAACGATGTTTGAGTCGAAAGTCGTTCCGAGCTTGGAAAGCTCTTTCCGCAGTTGCTCGACCTCCTTGCGCTTTTCCGGCGGCAACTCGAGACCCGCGCGGCGATAATCGCGCAAGGTTTCCTTGAAGAGCTTGGCTTCCTCGCCGCTCAGTTTCGGCTGGGTTTTCTCGAACGCTTTGATCGCCTTGTAAACGTCCTCGCGATAATCGACTCCAACCGCCCAGTCCTGGAACATTTTCACCGCATTCTCGCCGGCGGTCCGCATGGCGGGGGAGGTGTTCGTCTCCTTGATGATGGTGGCCCGGTTAGCCGCGAGGCGGGCCTGATAACCGAGATCGTCGAGCGCGACGATCGTGCTTTTGAAAGAAACTTTGCCTGGATCCTGGGCGCCGATTTGATCGAGGGCACTATTCGCGGTCGCGATCGCCTTCGTCATCGCCGCTTCGACTGCTTACGGCGTCTGTTCCCACTCGGGCAGTGTCAGAATTGAATTCGCTTTGGCCGCGGCATCGCGGAACGCCTCCACAGTTTTTAGGTCGTCGGCCTGAATTCCGGCGGCAAATGCGCAAAAAAGGAGTGAGAGAAATATCGGTTTCATAAGCAGAAAGTGGAAGCCCGAACATGTTGGAGAAGGCGAGGGGGGTAAAGTGGAATCCGATGGACAGGCGGCGCGCCGCTTTGCGAAAATCGGCGCGCCATGCGATGGAGATCGCAAGCGATGCAACCCTACCTCGAAAAATTCATTCTCGCCTTCATCCCGCTTTTCGTGGCGATCGATCCGATCGGGCTCGTCGCGATTTTTCTCGGTCTCGGGGGTCATGCCGACGCAAAACGCCGGCAGCATGAAGGCACCCTGGCGTTGATCACGAGTCTGGCCGTTTCGATCGGCTTTATTTTTCTGGGCAAAGTAATTTTTCGCGCTCTCGGAATTACGGTTTCGGATTTCCAGGTGGCGGGCGGCCTTATTCTTCTCGGGATCGCGGTGCGCGAGCTTCTCGACCTGGGCGAACGGAGCCGCTTCGCCGGAGAAGCGTTTGGAGTGGTTCCTCTCGGAATGCCTCTCATCGCGGGCCCGGCCCTGCTCACTGCCCTGCTCCTCCTGGTGGATACTGTCGGGATTTTGTTCACGGTCCTGGCGCTCCTCGTCAATTTGTTGCTGGTTGGAGTTGGATTCCGCTACGCGAGCCATTTTACCCGCTGGATGGGGCAGCAGGGGATGAGAGGCGTCTCGAAATTGATTTCGCTCCTGCTGGCCGCAATCGCGGTGAGCCTGATCCGGCGTGGCTGGCAAACAGCGTGATTGCTAAAGGGCCCCGGCTGGGATTGGCTGGGCCGCGATGCAGGGAGCCCTGAAACAGTTTGTTAGGCGGCATAGCCTCGCGGCGATCGTGCTCGCGATCCTGGTAATTTACGGCTGCGAAGCGCACGCCCGCCGCCAGCGAATGCCCACGCCGGCCGGCCTCGGAGATCAGGGGGCGTATCTGGCCTACGCGCAGCAAATGTCCGAGAGCAACTATGCCCTAATCGGCGATCGGAATCGCATGCCGATTTCCCCTTTTCTCCTTTCCCTGATCTATCGGGCGGGCGAATCCGAAGCCCAATTTCTCACCCGCGCCCAGGCCTTCAACGTCAACCTCTCGATCGTCCTGCTTCTGGGTCTCTTCTTCATTTTCCGAAGATTTTTTTCCCCGCTCTATGCCGTGGCCCTGCTCGCGGCCACTGCTTTTGGCGTCTTTCTTTATCGCGCCCCGATCGCGCAAACGGAGGTGCTCTTCTATTCGCTGAGCTTTTGCGCCTTCGTTCTTTTCTGGCGCATGCTGGTCTCCCCCCGCTGGTGGCTCGCGATTCTCTGCGGCCTCACCATGGGGCTGGCCCATCTGGCGAAGGCCTCGCTCCTGCCGGCGGTTGGAATCTGGGTCGTGGTTTTCGTGGCCCAGAGTTTATGGCAACCCCGCGGTCGTCCGGCCAATCATCCCGGAAGATTGGGACGGCTCGGGTTGATGTTCCTGGCGCTGGCGACGTTCCTGTCCGTGATCTTCCCGTACATCAGCAACAGCAAACGGATTTACGGTCAATATTTCTACAACGTAAATTCGAACTTCGTGATGTGGTGCGACTCGTCGGACGAAGGCTGGAATTTCCTGAATGAATGGGGCGACAAGGATAAATGGCGCGCTCTTCCGCCGGATCGGCTGCCGTCGGCCGCGAAGTACTGGCGCGAGCATTCGGCCGGGCAAATCGCTTATCGGCTCGCCCATGGGTTGCGCCGTCTCGCGTTTCAAAACGCCATGTTGATTGGTTATTACAAATTTGTGATCGCGCTCGTGGCGGCGGGCGCTGTTCTTTCGGTCCGCCATGGCCGGCGCGTCCGTCAACTTCTGGCTGAGCAACCCTTTGCGGCAGCCTTCTGTGTTCTCTTCTTTGCGCTCTATCTGGGGTTGTACGCCTGGTACGATCAGATCGTTAACGACACCCGGTTCATCCTTTCGATCTTTCTCCCCTTTGTCTTCGCTGCCTCGCTTTTTGTCCTGGCGGTTGGGAGGGAAACGGTCGTCGCCCTCTTCGGACGCCGGCTGGGGTTTCCGCAATTTCTTGCCGGATTACTTCTGGTTCTGGCGATGATTGACGTTTTTTACAACGCCGCCTTGGTTTCCATCTAGCGAGGTTCCGGCTAGAAAGTCCCGGAGCGCAGCATCACCAGCGTGCAGCCCTCAACTAGTTCAATGCCAGCATCTTCCGCCTTGGCGGCCAGGGCTGGGTTTTCGGCTCCTGGATTCATGATAATCCGGCGCGGTTTGGCGGCGACAATCTCGTCGACCAGCGGATTCGATCGCGCCTCACCGAGGTAAAGGGTAACGGTGTCGATCGGCTGCGGGGCATCGGAGATTGCCGGGTAACATTTTTCGCCCTGGATATCGGTGAACGCGGGATTGATCGGGATTGGCCGGTGCCCGTATTCCTTTAACAACTCGAACGCTTTATAGGCGTAGCGGTCCGGTTTTGGGGAGGCTCCGAGAATAGCGACGGTTTCGGATTGGCTCATCGGACCGCAAATATAGGCGGGGAATGAAAATGACGAATGACGAATGACGAATGACGAAGGAAGTCCGAATGACGAATGACCAAAGATCGGCTCGGGCTTTGTCATTCCTTCGTCCCTCGACATTCGTCATTCGTCATTTCCCCCCATAGGTTGACACCCTAGCCCCGCTTGTTAGTATCCTCGCTTCTTATGCGATTCCCGCTGGCGTTGACCTCGAAGATCGCCTCCTACATCATCAGCCATAAACTGCGCCGGACTGCCAAGTTCGCTACCGTGCTGCAGTTGGAGCCCTTGCACACCTGCAACCTCACCTGCACCGGTTGCGGACGGATCCGGGAGTATTCGACCTCGCTCAAGGACATTTTGCCGCTGGAAGATTGCCTCGGGGCCGCCCGGGAATGCAACGCTCCCATGGTCTCGATCTGCGGCGGCGAGCCGCTCATTTATCCGCAAATCGAGGCGCTCGTGCACGGGCTTTTCGAGCAAAAGCGGATCGTTTACGTCTGCACGAACGCGATGTTCATGCGCAAGAAGATGCGGGAATGGATGGCCGCGGAATTGCGGAAAGCGGATACCGGAAACCGGAAAGACCTGGAAGCGAAGTTGGATCAGTTGGTCAAAGACGGACTGGTTTCAGAGAAGGATGCGGAAGTTGTCCGGCAGGGCCCGAAAGATCCGGCAAAACCCACCATCGGCCCGAGCCGCTGGATGTATTGGAATGTCCACCTCGACGGGCTGGAGCGGACCCACGACCTGATCGTCGAGCGGGAAGGCGTCTTCAAGGAATGCATTCTCGCGATCAAGATGGCCAAAATCCTCGGTTACCAGGTCGCGACGAACACGACGGTTTACAAGGAAACCGATATGGAGGAGCTCGAGCAGCT
>JBAPMH010000440.1:0-1503 GCA_049278515.1 Chthoniobacterales bacterium | reverse complement strand
GACGAGATCGAGGCGATGTTTGGGGCGTTCGAGGCCGCCAACCCAGAACCCAAGGGCGAACTCGAGCACACCAACCCGTTCACGCTGCTGGTGGCGGTGGTGCTGTCGGCGCAGGCGACGGATGCCGGCGTCAACCGCGCGACGCGCGCCCTGTTCGCGGTCGCCGATACGCCGCAAAAGATGCTCGCGCTCGGCGAAGACGCGGTGCGCGACTACATCAAGACCATCGGGCTCTACCGCAACAAGGCCAAAAACGTCATCGCCCTGTCCGCGAAGCTGATCGCCGATTTCGGCGGCGAGGTGCCGCGCACCCGCGCCGAGATCGAGACGCTGCCTGGCGCCGGGCGCAAGACGGCAAACGTCGTGCTCAACATGGCCTATGGCGAACACACCATGGCGGTCGACACCCACGTGTTTCGCGTCGGCAATCGCACGGGGATGGCTCCCGGCAACAACCCGCTCGAGGTCGAACTCGGGCTGGAGAAGGTGATCCCGTCCGAGTTCATGCTGCACGCCCATCACTGGCTGATCCTGCACGGGCGCTACACGTGTTTGGCCCGCAAGCCGCGCTGCGAGGTGTGTTTGATCAACGATCTCTGTCGGTGGCCGGAAAAGACGGTGTGATCTTCCTTACCTCGCCCCGCTTGCGGGGAGAGGGAGAAAAAGGTTACACCACCGGCACGCCCGTTTTCCGCGCCGGCTCGATCAGCTCGGGCCGCGGGCCCGACAGCCGCTTGTGCATGTGGACCATGAAGGCCATGCCGAACACCGGCGTCGCCAGGTTGACGATCGGGATCGAGACGAAGGCCGCGATGAACAGGCCCGCGGTGAACACGGTGGCAGCATTGTCCTTGCGCATCGCCTTGGCTTCCGCGGGCGAGCGGAAGCGCATCGCCGCGAGTTCGAAATATTCGCGGCCGAGCAGCCATGCGGTGGCAACGAAGAAGATCAGGAAACCGGCGCCGGCGAACAGCACGAAGGGCAGCGCAATCAGATAGACCAGGATGGTCAGCAGCGCCGTCTTGATGCCCTCGGGGACCGCGACGCCGAGCGGCAGCGCGTCGCCCGGACGTTCCGCCGGATAATGCTCGCGCTCGACGTGCTCGGCGACATCATCGACGAACAGGCTCGCCACCAGCGAGGTGATCGCAGGCATCAGGAAGATGCCGCCGAGCACGACGCCGAGTCCGGCCGCGATCGAGAGGATCCACGCGAGGACGTTGAGCGCGCCATGAAAGCCGGGGCCGAGCAGCCCCTCCGCCCAGACTTCGCCATACTCGGCAAACCAGCTCAGCAGCCGCTGCAATCCGATCGCCAGCACCGTGACCAGCACCAGCGCCATGCCGATCGATCGCCACAGGATCGACCGCATCGGCTGCGACAGGATTTGCGAAAGCGCCTTGACGGCGGCGTCGATCATGGCGGGGCTACCTTTCGAGAACAGTTCCCGCGAGAGTTAGACATGCAAGGAGGCTTCGGCAAGTGGTCCGGGCGCTTCAGGCG
>JBAPMH010000439.1:0-13492 GCA_049278515.1 Chthoniobacterales bacterium | reverse complement strand
TGGCCCTGCCGCGTCTTGGAGGTCTTCGCCTGTCCGAATTCGTAAGTACTCAGTTCTGTGCTGCCGTCGGGGAAAGTTGTTTTGGTCAGCCGGCCCAATTCATCATAGTCGAAATTGGTCAATTGCGGCTCGCTCCCGTTATCGAGCCGATAGGTCGTGACCGTATCGAGCTTTTTCATCGGTCCCCACTGGTAGGTCAGATCGGTCCGATGTTCGTATTCGTCGAAGAACTGCCGCGCCTGGCCGAACGCATCGTAGTCTTCCCAGCGTTGCGTCTTATGATCGGGGAATGTCACTTTCTTCTTGTTCCCGGCCACGTCGTATTCGAACCGGGTGACCGGAAATTCCTGCTGGTTGCTGTCCCTCTTCGGCTCCGTCGTAATTTCCAGCCGGTTGCGAACGTCATAACCGTAGCGGGTTTCGCGGCCGCGCGGGTCGGTCGAGGTCGCCTTCTGGCCATTCTCGTCATAGGTGACCCTGTGCGTTTCGGTATCATCGCCTGGGTGCAAGGTCCCGAGGGCTTCAGTGGGCAATTGAATCCACCCCGTTTGCTCTGAGAGGATGCGGTTGTTGACATCGAAGGTGCGAGAAGTCGCCCGGCGATGATGAGCATCGTTGAATTCCGGCTCAATCTGGATGCGCCACTCCTTCGAAGTATGGGCGGAGGCTGGACGCGTGAGCTGCGTGTCGCCTTCAATCACCCGATCGTAAATCCAGTCCCAACGGCGGACCTGGACGCCATTACAATCCGTGGTGGACCCGACCTGCTCGGTGGCGTAAATGCAGCGCCGGTAGGCATCAAAAGCGAAAACCTTTCGGTGTCCCACCTCGTTGGTAACGGCGGTGCGATTGCCATACGTGTCGTACTCGTATTGGACGATGGGGTGCGACACGCCGTCGGTGGAAGGATACTCTTCGCTCATCACCTGTTGCCGGCCATTGTAAGTCTTTTTGACTGTAAACGTGCCGCTGACACGGGCCCGGCCATCCGTGACCGTGTCCACCAGATCGGTCCATTCCGGATGATTTTCTGGGCCATAGTAGGTGTAGAACGTGTAATCGGAGTTGGAAATGGCGTAATCGACTGAATTGTATTCTTTCTGGAGTCGATGATACGCGTCGTACTCATAGTGCTGAACCGCGCCGCTGGGCATCCGGTGGGTGAGCATCTGATTGAACTCATTGTATGAATACTCCTCATAGGTCCCGCCCGGGTAATCGACCCGCGTCACCCGCCGGCGAGAATCCCGGGTATAACTGGTGACATTCCCAAATTCGTTCTTCTGGAAGAGCCAATGATTGTAATCATTATGCATACAGGTGGCGTCGAGGGTTGCCGTGCCGATAACGTTGATCCGGTCATAGGTGCAACTGCCTCCACCCTCATAATCGATCCGGCCTGGCTGGCCACTTTCGTCGCCGGCAGTGTGGTAATGCCAGGTGCGGTTATTTCGTCCATCCCAAACCTGGGCCGGCTGGCCGTCGCCATTAAAGTTCTGCCGCTCACAAGGCACTCCGGGCGTGCAGGGTTGGGGATCTTGCACGTTGCCGGGAATGAAATCGGTCATCTTGCCCAGTTGGTAGCTTCGGCAATTCAGGGCCCTGTCGGCGCCCCACCCAAAATAAAATTTACGCTGGCCGCCCAGGCCATTTATCTCCAAACGTTGCCCACCATCGCAGTTCAGGAAAAATCTTGATACCTCGACATTCCTATCGCTTTTTTCCGCTGCGATGGAGTAAGGCTGGGTCAGAACATAATCGTGATAGGTCTCCGGGTGATTGGGAGGAGGCGCGGGCGGGGGCGGGCATCCTGGCCCCCCCCGGTATTCATACCTGATTTTTGTCATGGGGCCCGCAAAATGCGGATCATCCGCGCTCTTCAGCAGAGGGAATTCGGCGCCTTCTCCCGTCTGCCAAGAGCAGGGCTCGGTCCCGTCCCCCCAACAGGTTCCGTAAGTGTAGGACGCTATCGGATTCGGGCCTGACCTCGTCTCACTCTCATAATTGACTTTGGCCAATACCAGGTAGCCAGCTGTATGCGTATATTGGTAGGTGACATGCTGCGGACCGGCAATGCCGGCAGTGTCCACCCGCGTAATCACCAGTCCATCAGCACCGAAGCGCTCCCACGTCAGATAGAGGGATCGGCCTTCGTCCTGTTTCACCCACTCCAGTTTTCCGGTCACCTGATTGTATTCGAGGATGGTGCGAAACCCGTGCGGGTCGTACACCTCGGTCGCATTGTAACTTTCTGGCCCGCCGGTAAAATGAACCGCGCCACCATCCGCCCGGGCCAGCCAAAAATTCGAGCCGTTGGTGGCCATTTTGGAAATGTGGTCATGGACGCCGATTCCGCCGTTGGGCCAGCCCGCGTTGATTTCCGCCTGAGAATAAGGCTGGCCGTATTCTGAACCGCCCGGCGGAGGTCCGGCGCATGACGAAGATGCAGGAATACATCGAATAACTTCGAACTTTGCCGTATGGCCGTCCGGGAAGGTAATAGTGATATTCGTTTTACGGACGGCAGTCTGGTGCTCTGTGCCGGGGATCGGCTCCTCGCCTTCATGGCCTTCCTCAGCAGCCCAATGCCAGGAATGCGACCAGCCGGAATAGCCGAAGTCCAGGGACCAATCGGCCTCCTTGTTGTCAATATCGTTGTGCACCGAATTCCAGTAGCGCGTGAAATCGAGCCCATATTCGCCCAGCGCACCGGGAACGTGGAGATCATTTACGATTCGAGTCGAATTACCTGACTGAGCGTCGTAGCTCCCCCCAGTCTCGATTTGCCCCTTGAGCGCTCCCGCATTTCCAGATGGATTGTTCTCCCAGTTCGTGGTGGGGGCGGAGGCTAGCGCGGCCTTACTCACGACGAAAGCGCCTAACACCAAGCCGAGAAGAAATCGCTTTTTCATGGCTGGCTTGCCCCTTCCATTGCTTCCACTTTCTCCAGCGAAGCGCGCACCACGGGGAGGACCGTCTTGATTCCCTCGCAATAAAAAATGATGTGGCTTCGCGTGAAGTCTTCAGCCATCTGCGCCAGGAAGAGACACTCGCCGTTTCCCGAAATGGTCATTTTCGACACCGGAGGATTAAGCGTGATCCCCCAGCTGGGCTTGACGTAAACTGTTTTGCCAGCCGCAAGCGGGTCGAATTGGACGCGCAACCAGACCGGCTCCGTGCCCGTGACATAAGCCTGGTCCAACTTATTGAATTGGCGCGGCGGAACTTGCGGCGACTCCGATTCGGCGCGCCAGATTTCAACATCGGGCTGGGCCAAGAGCAATTCCGCCGGATTGGACACTGAAAGCGGAGTCTCAATCACCGGCGGCGGCGGCGGAGTGGCTGGTGCTTCCGGTTGTTCTGGCGGAACGAATTCCACCACACCCCCGCCGCTTAGGTCGTCCGCACCCTTGGGAGTGAGAGACTCCCACTCCTGTTGCGCCGGTGGCGGCAACGTATCAGGGTCGGGCGGTTCCGGCGGGAGAACGCTCGGGAGCGGCGGCATCATCGGTTCCTGAGCCGGCACATGGGCCGGCCACAGGAAAAGAAAGATCGCGAGGAGAATAAGACTGGCGTGAACGAATCTTAACATAATGGATTGAGGAACGTGGTTGGGTTCATTTTCTGGGAATTATTATCGTTGGGCCGTTCGAGAAATTGAGTCAAAGGCCCTCGACCCAAGCGACAGGCGGGAGGAAAGCGGCTGATCACGACGCCAGCCTTCTGGGGGAAGGGGTTCACAACGAACTATTAAGGGGCAATCCGGATCATCTTGCCAAGGAAATTCCAGTTTCTAGAACCGGCTCCAAGCAACCTGGCTGCTTTGGCGCAGCGCCGGAAAAGTCGCCGGCGGAAAATCGGAGCTTAATGTTCATTGCGGGGGGGCTCGATTCCGGCCTCGATTTCGCGGCGCAGGGTGCGCCGGATAAATTCAGCCAGGCTCAGCTTCTGCCGCTGCGCTTTTTCGGCCAAATGTTTGTGGGTCTGTCGCGGCAGGCGGAACGTCACCGGGACACTGCCTCTGGGCAGTCTCGTTCTGGGCATGGCGTAAACTGTATTATTGTATCATACACACGGTCAAGGTCGAATTCTCTTGTCGTTTCGCCTTAATTGGGACACGGTCGGCGGCGTGCGGGACAAGGAATCCACGGCCATCACAATCACGCTCCCTCTGGCCCTCGACCGGGCGCTCCAGGCGTTGGCCGATCAAAAACATTGCGGGAACAAGTCGGCCGCGATCCGGGAGGTCCTTTACAAGGAGGCCGGGATGAAAGCCAAGCTTCGCATGAACGAAAAGACGGATAGTGCCGCGATAGCCAAGGCCGAGCACCGCTCCGTCAAATACGGATCCCGCAAAAAGAGAAGCCGAAAATAGGCAGTGGGAAGCATGTTGAAACTGAGGGCTCGGCCAGCGGGCAACCCATTTGCCTCGCCTGCGGGTCTCGAAGCCGGTGAAACCTTGCCGGCCAAGGGCGCGGATGACACCTGATCCCTGGCTTCGTATCCGCTCAACCCCCTGTTTCCCCGCTTTTGCCTTTGCAACTGCCCTCCCCTCCGGTAGCTTCGGCATCCGGCGATGCGTAGGCTGCTTTTACCAATTTTTGGCCTTTTTATCGCCGCTCCGTTGGCCTGGGCGGCGGAGGTGGGCACGGAAAAACAGCCCCTCGAAATAACCGCCACCGGCGAGACCAATTACCAGAACGGCATCGCCACCGCGCACGGCAACGTGGCCATGCACGCCGGCGATGCCGATATTTACGCGGATTCCGTCCGCTACAATCCCACGACCCACGAGGTCCTGGCTGAGGGAAATGTTCGGATTTATCGCACCCAAGGGCTTTTCGTCGGCGACCGCGCGATTTACAACACCGAAACCAAGAAAATCCAGGCGGTCGACATCCGGACCGACAAGACACCGTATCTGGTGAGCGGCGAAAACGTTACTTCCATTTCGGAAGACGCCTATCTCGTCTCGAAGGGTTCCTTTACCACCCACGATTCCGCGAACCCGGATTTCCATCTCCAGGCGAAGACGATTCGAATGTATGAACACGATCGAGTCGTCTTTTCGAACGTGGTTTTCTACGTCCGGAAAGTCCCGATTTTTTGGTGGCCCTATCTCTACCAATCGCTCGACGACTCTTTTACCTATATGATCTCACCGGCCTACTTGAGCTCGTGGGGTCCATCGCTTTTGGGTCGGATCAGCATGCCGATTACCGATGATATCAAGGCGGATATTCGGCTCGATTATCGCTCCCGGCGCGGCCTCGCGTTTGGTTTCGATCCCTACATTCGCTTTGGCGCCAACAAGACGAGCTATGCCAGAATCCGGACCTACTTTTTGCAGGACGAAAATCCAGAAATCAATCAAACCTCCGCGGTGCGTCCGGACATCCCGCAAAATCGGTACCGGGTTTCATTGCAGAGCCGGACGCTGTTCACCGAGGATATTTATGGGATCGCGAACATCACGAAGCTTAGCGACGAGTTCGTTCTCCAGGATTTTTTCCAAGGTGAGTTTCAGCTCAACCCGCAGCCGGACAACATCCTCGCGGTGACCAAGAGCCATCCGAATTACACGCTTACCGCGATTGGCCGCTTCCAGGCCAACGAATTCTTCGAAACGACCGAACGATTGCCCGAAATCGTGCTCGACGTCAAACGCATGCCGATCTTCGGCGGCCCGATCTTTTACGAGGGCGAGACCGGTATCGCCGAACTCCGTCGTCGCTTCCCGGAGGACTCGCCAAACCACGATTACAGCACGCTCCGGCTCGACTCGTTTCATCAGTTCACGTTCCCGACGACGTTATTCGGCTGGCTCTCCGTCGTGCCGCGGGCTGGGTTCCGGGCGACCTATTACGACAAAACGCGCGATGTCTCGAAGACGGACATCATGCCCAGCGGCAACCCGTTCATTCCCGATTTCCTGAACATCGATCTCAAGGACAAGGTGGTTTTTGCCGGGAACAAGCTGCGCACGGTTTTCAACGGCGGTCTCGAAAGTTCGTTCAAGGTGACCCGGACTTGGGATGGCGCCCAAAGCAGCGCCATCGGTCTCGACGGCCTCAAGCACGTCATCCAGCCGTTCGTGAATTTCTCCTGGGTTTCAACCTCTGTAAACGATCCGGCGACGATCCTGCAATTCGACCGCTATCAACCTTCAACGCAACTGCGCCCGATCGATTTCCCGCAGTTCACCACGATCGACTCAATCGATAACTGGACCATCCTCCGCTTCGGCGTTCGCAACCGGCTCCTCACCCGGCGAGACGATTTCACGGTGAGCTGGATGGACATCGAGACCTACATGGACGTCAACTTCGACAATCCTTTCGACAAGACGCAGTATTCCAACCTGTTTAACCGGCTCAATTTCACCCCCGTCCCCTGGATGTCGTTCGGGGTCGCCTCACAAGTGCCGCTTTTCGAGAAAGGCTTCACCGAGGTCAATACCAACGTCACCATTCAGCCGATCGCCAATCTCCAACTCTCCTTTGCCCACCGTTATCTGAACCAGAATCCGTTTTTCGATAACAGCAGCCTCTACGTTTTCGGGGGTTTCTATCGGATCGATGACAACTGGGGCATCGGAATCTCGGAGCAATACGAAGGAACAAGCGGCGTCCTCGAGCAACAACGCTACTCGATCTATCGCGATCTTACGAGCTGGGTGGCGTCGGTCGGGGCCATCATCCGCGACAATGGCGGGGTAAAGGAATATGGCGTTCTCCTGACCTTCACTTTGAAAGCGCTGCCGAAGTTCAGCTTCGATCTCAACTTCGATCCGGGCGGCGCCGAACAAACGCAATAAGACGGCGTTCCCGATTGCAATTTCCGCGCTTTGCCCGTTCTTTTCCGCGCTGCGCCTGACGCGCGGCCCTAATTTCTCATGGATATTTCCATCGTCGGTTCCGGTTATGTGGGTCTCGTTACAGGGGCCTGTTTTGCAGATGTTGGCCACAACGTCATTTGTGTGGATAACGATCCGCGGCGGGTAGAAACACTACAAGCCGGGAAAGTGCCGATTTACGAGCCGGGCCTGGAAGAAGTGATTCACCGGAACGTTTCCGCCAAGCGCCTCCGTTTTACCGGAAGCATCCAGGACGGCGTGGATAATTCGCAGATCGTGTTCATCGCCGTGCCGACTCCCCAGCAGCCGGACGGCAGCGTTGATCTCAGCTTCATCGAAAAGGTCGCCAGAGAAATTGCCGGCGTCCTGACCAGTTATCGCGTCATCGTCGACAAGAGCACGGTGCCTGTAAAAACCGGGGAAAAGGTGCGCGAGTCAATCAAGCGCTATAACCGGCACGGCGCTGAATTTGACGTCGTCAGCAATCCAGAATTCCTCCGCGAAGGCTGCGCCGTGGCGGACTTGATGCATCCGGATCGCATCGTGATCGGGGCGGAAAGCGAACACGCCATCGACCTCATGAAGAAGGTCTACGAACCGTTCATGGCGCCGATTCTCGTCACGGACATTAATAGCGCCGAGCTCATCAAGCACGCAGCCAATTCTTTCCTGGCGCTGAAGATTTCCTACATCAACGCCGTCTCGGCGATCTGTGAGGCTAGCGGAGCCGACGTGGAAAAGGTCGCGGACGGCATCGGCATGGATCGTCGGATTGGACGGAATTTCCTCAACGCCGGGATCGGATACGGCGGCTCCTGTTTCCCGAAAGATATCGCCGCCTTTATCACGATCAGCGAACAGCTTGGCGTTCCTTTTACCCTGCTCAAGGAAGTCCAACGAATCAACGCCGAGCAGAAAAATCGCTTTTTGAAATCCCTTCGGGAAACGCTCTGGGTTTTGCGAGAGAAAAAAATCGCGGTTTGGGGACTGACTTTCAAACCCGACACCGACGACCTTAGGTCTTCCGTCGCGATCGAACTCGTGGCGGACATGCTAAAGGAGGGCGCGCACGTTACCGTTTACGATCCGAAGGGAATGGAAAAGGCGCGCACGTTGGAAGCGATCGCCAACGCGAAATTCGCAGATTCGGCGTTAGAAACGGTCGAAGGTGCCGAAGCGTTGGTCATTGCCACGGAATGGGCGGAGTTCGCCAACATCGATCTGGCGATCGTGAAGGAAAAGATGACCACGCCGATAGTTTTCGACGGGCGCAATCTGTTCGATCCCGAAACGATGGCTAAACTCGGTTTTCACTACCACTCGATTGGTCGCGCGAGTGTAAAACCGCGCTGATTGCGATCGCGCGGCAGCTATGGCGCCCCGGTCTGGTCGAGAGCTGGCGCTGGCTGCGCTCCGGGAATGGCGCACCAGCGAAACATTTGCCGATGCCATCCTCGCGCGGAAGTTGCGATCGAGCGAACTGATCCCACCCGACCGTGGGTTTGCCACGGAACTCTTCTACGGAGTCCTCCGCAATTTGACTCTCCTCGACTTCTGGATCGCTCGACTCAGGCCCCAGGACTTGGAGCTCGCCGCCCGTGACATCCTGCGGCTCGGCCTTTACCAACTCTTTGTCATCGAGACGCCGGAGCATGCCGCGGTTTTCGAGACCGTCGAGCTGGCTGGCGCGAGGCTGCGATCTTTGGTTAACGCTGTCTTGCGCAACGCCCTCCGGCAAAAGGAGGTGCTTCTGGAAAGTGCGCGCCGGGAAGATCTCAGCACCAGAAGATCGCATCCTCAATTCCTGATCGAGCGCTGGACCGAAAACTTTGGGGCGGAGAATGCCGCTGCTCTTTGCGAATGGAACAATCTTCCGGCCCCGATTTACGCCCGCATCAATCTCCTAAAGACGTCTCTGGAGGAGTTCATCATTCAATATCCTGAAGCCGAACCGTTGCCCGGCCGGGAGAACTTCGTGCGCCTCAAGAGCGTCCCCAGCGAAGCGCTCACCGCCGGACATTGCTACGTCCAGGACCCCAGCACGGCGCTAGCCTGCCGGCTGCTGGATCCCAGACCCGGCGAGAGAGTCCTCGACGCTTGCGCGGCGCCTGGAGGCAAGACCGCATTTCTCGCCGAACTGCTGCAGAACCGGGGCGAGATTGTGGCAAGCGACCGCGACGCGAGCCGAATCCAAACACTCCAGGACAATTTGGAACGATTGGGAGTCGGCGTCGGCCGAGTGGCACATCACGACTGGACTAGCGGCCAGTCACTGCCGGAAGCATGGAGAACTCCTTTGTTCGATCGAATTCTGGTTGATGCACCCTGCAGCAATACCGGGGTGATGCGCCGCCGGGTAGATCTCCGCTGGCGGTTGACCCCGAGGGATTTTTCGCGCATGCCGCACGAGCAGCTTCGCATTTTGCGCGCGATCATGCCGTTGCTCAAAATCGGAGGAGTTCTTGTTTACAGCACGTGCAGCATCGAACCGGAAGAAAATGAGAGAGTCGTCGACGCTATGCTCCGCGAATTTTCTTTTCTCAAGTTGGTCGAGCAACATTCGCTGCTTCCATTCCGGGATGGATTTGATGGCGCTTATGCGGCCAGGATAATGCGCGATTCGGAGTGACGGCGCGCATCACCGCGCAAGGTCATCTTGCATCCGGCATCGCCAGTGGAATCGTTAGTCCCTATGCATGACCCGCGCTTTGATAAGCTCGCCAAAATCCTGGTCGAATATTCGACCAGATTGAAGCGGAACGAAACCGTCCTGATCGAGACTTTCGACGTGCCGGACGAAATGACGATCGCGCTGGTGCGCGCGGCCCGAAAGGCAGGAGCGATCCCTTTTGCCCAGGTGCTGCGATCACGCGTCAATCGAGCGTTGGCGTTCGATGCGACGGAACGCCAATTGAATATCTCCGCCGGGCACGAACTGGCGCGGATGAAAACAATGGACGCCTATATCGCCATCCGCGGCGCAAACAATGTCACCGAATTGTCCGACGTTCCCCCCGAGCAGATGAAGCTAATCGCGAAGAAAATGCGGCCTGTTATCGACTGGCGGGTCCAGAAAACAAAGTGGGTGGTGTTGCGCTGGCCTTCACCTTCAATGGCCCAACTTGCCTCCATGAGCAGCGAAGCGTTTGAAGATTTTTACTTCGAGGTTTGCACTTTGGATTACCGGAGGTTGCAGCCGGGCATGAAAGCGCTCAAGACGCTGATGGACAAGACCGACCGGGTCGAGATCAAGGGTCCCGGAACGGACCTGCGCTTTAGCATCAAGGGTATCGGGTCCGTGATTTGCGGAGGCGACCGGAACATCCCGGATGGCGAGGTTTTCAGTTGCCCGATCAAGGATTCCGTCCAGGGACACGTCCTCTTCAACGCGCCGACCATTTATCAGGGCACCGGTTTCGATAGCATCCGGCTGGAATTCAAGGATGGAAAGATCGTGAAGGCGACAAGCAATCTGACCGAGAAATTGAACAAGATTCTCGACTCCGACCCGGGTGCGCGTTACATCGGCGAGTTCTCGCTCGGCTTTAATCCCTACGTCCTGCACCCGATGCGGGACATTCTTTTCGACGAGAAAATCGCCGGGTCATTTCATTTCACTCCGGGCCAGGCCTACGACGATGCGGACAATGGCAATCGCAGCCAGGTGCATTGGGACATGGTCAATATCCAGCGTCCTGATTATGGCGGCGGAGAAGTTTACTTCGATGGGAAGCTCATCCGGCGAGATGGCGAATTTCTTCCGGCGTCACTGCGGTCACTGAACCGCGGCCGGTTCGCGAAGAGATAACAAGAGTGTCATCCTGAGCGGAGCGAAGCGGAGTCGAACGACCCCGGTTTGGTTCGTACGACGTCGATCATGAACGCCACGGGGTCCCTCGACTTCGCTCGGGATGACGTACGCAGAACGAGGAGGCAAAAACTGCCTCCTCGTTTCGCTAAAAAACTGACGGTTTGCTTACGCCGCTTTCGGGCCTGCGCCCTGGGCGTTGAGCTGCATCATGCCGATCTCGCCACTCGGGGAGATCTGCACATTGGCGATTTCGAAGACCGGCGCACCTTCGACCGCGCTCGGACCGGCGCCCGGCAATTGAACCGACACGCTCTTGGACGTGGAGTTCAGAACGATCGAAGAAATCTCAAACGACGGCGAGAATTCCACGGTCGCGATCTGGAAACGCCCCGTGACATGAACTGAAGCCTGTCCCTGTTGCGAAGGAGTGAGCTGGACCGCACCGGCATCCGTACCGGAAAGGAGCTGAAGTCCGGCAATATTGAAGGCGGGTGAGCTGATCACACTGGGCCGCTGTTGCTGTGAAGGAGTAAGCCGGATTTGGCCGATACCGCCACCCGCGGCCTGCACGGTGGAGACTTCGAAAGTGACTTGGAGATTCATCGCCGGTTGCGGCTGTTGTGAAGGCGCCAGACGCATGGTGACGATCTTCGAAGTCGGCTTGAGCTGGAGCGCGCCCATCTTGAAACTCGGCGTAAGCTGCAGCGATGCGATCTCAAACGAGAACGTCAGCTGAACGGCGGTCTGCATGCCGCTGGCGGGTTGAGATTGCGGAGCGCCCCCCATCATCGGAGCTGGGCGAATTGCGGGAGCGGGTGTTGGTTGGTTCGGTTGAGGCATGGTGGCTGGTGTTGTTGGCTGCTGAGCTAGAGGTTCGGTGGAAATGACTTGAGGCGCAAACGACGGCGATTCGACCGAATGGCGGAGTGCGCCAATCTCGGCCATCGTCGTCCCCGGCACAACGTCCTGGGCCTGATGTGCGGGTAGGGATTCCGGTTCCGGTTTGGTGATTTCGGGCATGGACGAATCGGTTGAAAACGCGGGAACTTGATACGGGATAGGTTGGCCTTGTGCAACTGGTTCTATCTCCGGTTCCGAAGTTTTCTCAACCTGCATCGGCTCTGGTTCCGCGAGAGTTTCCGGAGCGTAGATCGGTTCGCCGACCGATTCGTAGGCTTCCGTGGTTTCGAAAACGGGCGAGGCGACCTCTTCAATTGGCGCCGGGGCTTGAAACACTGGAGCGGACTCCTGGAACGAAAGCGGCGCCCAAACAGGTTCGGGCATCACCGGCGCGGTCCACGCCGGGGCTTCGGTAACGACCGGCTCTTCCTGCATCACGACCGGTTCTTCCTGCATCACGACCGGTTCTTCCTGCACCGCGATCGGCTCTTTTTGCAGCGTCGCGGCTGGCTCTTCCATAAGGGCGGGGAGGTCGGCGACCGCCGGCTCTTCCGGCGTCGCGGCGGGGATTTGGTTGAAACTCGTGATGGCCTCGATGTTTTCTTCCACCACCGCCGACTCGATGACTTTGGGTTCGCCGACCGAACTGAACTCTGATATTGGCGCGAAAGACGGCGCAACGAAATCGCGATCGAATTCTGAGCTCGGAACCGGTTCCGGCGCCGGCATGATTTCCGACACCGGCTCTATCACCGGCGTCTCGATCCGCTTTTGCTCAGGCTCTGGAGCTGGGGCGCGCGGGACCAAATTCTCGATGGCAGCGCCAATTGCCGTCCCAGTGGCTCCGCCATTGGTGCCGAAAGGCCGGTTCGTCTTGCCAAAAGGAACCGCGGCGCGGCGGACTGAAGGCTCGGAGGCCTTGAGATGAAGCGAAACTTGCGGCGGCCCACCCGCCAAACGCTTGGGAGCTGCCAACTTCTCCGCTGTGGGCGGCTCGTCGACCGAGTCGAAACTCGGGCCGGTGGCGGGCGCGGGAGAATGGTAGACCGAGACGCTCATGCGGCGACGGAATTCGGAAAACACAACCCAGGCGAGGAGCAAACCGCCTGCCAGGAAACCACCCCACACAATAAGCGAGCGGAAATCAAGCTGATCGCCATTCGCGGTCACAGTGGACTGCTGAACCGTCGCCGGTACGAGGACAGTGGCCGGTGTCGAGAGGACATTAGTTGCTGGTGCCGGCGCCTTGTTTGCTGGCGATGTCGCCGGACTCTGCTCCGTAACGGCGGAGGAAGTCGCCGGGCCCGTGGCCGGACTTTGCTCCGTTTTTGCCGTAGAAGTCGCCGGACCCGTGGCGGGGTTGGAAGCAGGTTCAGGCGGGAGCGGAGCGCGCGTCTCGGAAGGCAAAGCGTTGGACACCACCGGCGTTTCCACGCTCGGCGAATTGGTCGTTACCGGCACGGGCGGCTTCTCGGTCTTAGCAAGCGCTGTTGTCGCATCCGTGCTGGAGACCGGCGGCAGCGGTTTCTGCGGCGCCGTTTCCGCAGGTTGTTTGGGCGATTTATTCAAGGCCAGCGCCGGCGCCGGAATGGGACTTGGCTCAATCGCAGGTGTCGACTCTACTTTGGCCACTTCCTTGGACGGAGTAACCGGGGCGGCCGCCACGTTGTTCTGCTGGATCCAGCCCAGATCAAGGAAGGAATCGGCGAATACGAGGTTGAGCGCGGGAGAATAGATTTTCCTGGCTGAAACGATCCAGTCGTTCGCTTTCGCGTTGTTGTTATGTTTGAACTCCCAGGCGGCCTGGGCGTAGTAGAGCGCCGGCGTGTCGCCGGTGAACTGAAACTGCTCCATCATCTTCTGCGCCCGGCTGTCTTTTCCTTCGAGCAGCAGCGTCAGATAGATTTTGAACTTAATGATTTGTG
>JBAPMH010000438.1:0-7202 GCA_049278515.1 Chthoniobacterales bacterium | reverse complement strand
GGGCGTGGCCGCGGAGCTCGTTTTCGCGGGCGATCAATTCGTGATCACGCCGGCGGGCCGCGCTCAGGAAGCGGCCCGCGCTCATGCCGCCGGCGATGAAGTCCGCACGGTCATCGCGGGCTACCACTGGTTTACCGATTGGGGGCGGGACACGATGATCAGCCTGGAGGGATTAACCCTGGTCACCGGGCGCTGCCTCGAGGCTGGATATATTTTACGAACCTTTGCATATTACGTCCGTAATGGATTGATCCCCAACATGTTCCCAGATAGACAAAAGGAAGGACTTTACCACACGGCGGATGCCACTCTCTGGTTCTTTCACGCCCTCGGCCGTTACCTGAAAAAATCAGAAGACCGCATCACGCTGCGGCTCCTGTTGCCGATCCTGGTCGATATCGCGGAGCATCACCTGCACGGGACGAAGTTCAACATTCACGTCGATCCCCGGGATGGGCTGCTCGTCCAAGGCCAGGAGGGTTATCAGCTCACTTGGATGGATGCGAAGATGGATGAATGGGTGGTGACCCCGCGGCGAGGCAAAGCGGTGGAGATCAACGCGCTTTGGTACAACGCCCTGAAGCTCCTGGAAGGCTGGCTGGCAGAGATGGGCGACAACCAGGCGGCCCAGGGTTATGCGGAACACGCCCGGCGGACGCGGGAGTCGTTCAACGAGCGCTTTTGGTTCGAGGAAGGCGGACATCTCTATGATCTCGTGGAGGTGGATGGAGGGAGCGGAAACGATCCCGCCTGCCGGCCGAATCAACTCTTTGCCATCTCGCTCGACAATCCGGTGCTCGATCAGGCGCGCTGGAAATCGGTGGTCGAGGTCGCCGAGCGCGAATTGGTTACCCCGGTTGGCCTGCGATCGCTCTCTCCGAAGCATCCGGACTACAAACCGATTTACGGCGGCGATCTTCGTTCCAGAGACGGCGCCTATCATCAGGGGACCGTTTGGGCGTGGCTGATCGGGCCGTTCCTCGATGCGTGGTTGAAAGTGCATCCGGAAGAGAAGGCGGCCGGGCGAAAATTCCTCGAGCGTTTCCCGGAGAGCATGAACGAGAACGGGATCGGCACGATCAGCGAAGTTTTCGATGCCCGGGAGCCGCACACCGCCGGGGGATGCATTGCCCAGGCCTGGAGCGTCGCGGAAGTGCTGCGCTGCTGGGTAAAGACGGGGTGACAAGCCGCAGGTCATCCCGAGGCTGGCGCAGCGCGCCGAGGGACCTCCCAGTCGCAGTTGGCGTCACGCTGAAAACGCTGGCGCGTCGCTCGCAGCGAATACTCCCGAACCTGGTCGCCTTATCTTGGGTGATCCGTTAGCGCCTGAGAGGTCCCTCGCCGTCTGCGCGGCTCGGGATGACACCGCTTTTCGCGAAGTTAGGCGCTTTGAACAGCGTTCCCTAGGTAGGGCGAGACTCTGTCGAGCCACCGAGGGACAAAGCGGGACCAATAAGATCAGGAGCATGATCAGGAGCACGAGCAGGAATGAGACGGACACTCAGCCCGCCCCGTTGTTCCGAATCAGTTGAGATGGCAGAGCCCGAGACACTCACGCAGGTGAAGCAGAAGCCCGAGGTGCGCGAAGCGCTCGCTCAAACGGGCGGCAAGCCGAAGATCAAGGCGCAAACGAAGGACAAGTTTTGGTTCACGACCCACGCCCTGGTTTTGCTGGGCTGCGCCGCGGTCTGGTTGTTCCTGGGCTGGAAATGGATCCCGCTGCCGCAGCCTCACCTCGATCTCATCGCCCGCGCGGTCCGGGCGACAGTTTTCATCGTCGTCGTCCTGGCAATCGCGAAAGCCGTTTCCGTTTATGCCATCGGCCGAGTCGAGGATGCCTCCACGACTTTTACCCTTCGCCGCATCCTCCATCTTGTAGTTGGGATCGTAATCGTCTTCATCGGTCTCTCGATCTTCTTCGCAAATTGGTATACGGCCCTGATCTCGGTGGGGGTTGTTTCCATTATCGTCGGCTTGTCGGTCCAGACACCGATGTCGAGTTTCATCGGATGGATTTACATTCTCGTCCGCCGGCCGTATCGCGTCGGCGACCGGATCAAAATTGGCGACGCCACTGGCGACGTGATCGACGTCAGTTACATCGACACGACGCTCTGGGAATTCGGCGGCTCGTTTCTTTCCACCGACCATCCCAGCGGCCGGATCATCAAGTTCCCCAACGCGAAGGTGCTCGACTCGATGGTTTATAACTATTCCTGGCCGCTGTTTCCCTACATCTGGAACGAGATCAAATTCCAGATCGCCTACCAGAGTGATTTGCAGTTCGTGGCCCAGACGATGGAACGCATCGTCGAGGAGGAAATCGGCGAAGAGATGAAAGAACGCATCGGGGTCTACCGCGATTTGCTGGCGAAGACGCCGGTGAACGAGCTAGAGGTCCGGGCCCATCCCCGCGTTTTCTTTCGGGTCGACGAGGTGACCTGGATCGACGCCATCGTGCGCTATGTCGTTCCGCCGCGGGAAGCCGGGTCGATCAAGACCCGCCTGATCCCGAAACTGCTGGCCGCGCTCAACGCGGCGCCGGACAAAGTGATGTTCCCGGCGGGCGCGAATCGGTGAGGGTCCGTTTGCCAGCCACCCAATCCCAGCCGATTACTTCGCCGATGCATTCTCGAATCCTGATCGCCGCCATCGCACTTCTGACCATCGCCGCGAAACCGGTTCCGAAAAAAACGGACAAAACCGGGCCGCAGCCCTCGCCGAAGCCCAAGGCGTCGATTCCGAAGACGATTCCGGTCGCGCTGCCGAACTACGACGAAGAGACGAGCGTGAAGCTCCAGATTTTTCTCGATAACAACGACTTCGGCCCGGGAAAGATCGATGGCCGGATGGGCGAATTTTTTCGCAAGGCGCTCGTCCATTACAAGCGCGCCCATGGCATGGCCGAGACCGGATCGGTCGATTCGTGGCTCTTCGACCAGGTCCCGGAGACATACACCACTTTCACCATTCCGCCGGAAGCGATGAACTTTGTCGGCGACACCGCAAGCAAGCCTTCGGAGCAGGCCAAGCTCAAGCGGCTCAACTACGGCTCGCTCCTCGAGTTCATTGCCGAGCGCTATCATTCTGCCGAAGATTTTCTTAAGAAGATCAACCCGGAGCTGAAGCTGGAAAATTTGAAGCCGGGCGACACGGTGAAGGTGCCAAACGTGTTGCCGTTCAAGATCGAGGATTTGAAAGAAGGTTTCGCCGATAAAAATCCCGCATTCGCGAATCGCAAAATCTACATCGACACGAAAGACCGCTTTCTTCTGATCTACGATGACAAACAGCTCGTCGCCGAGTTTCCGATCACGCCAGGCTCCTCGACCCTGCCCGCGCCGATGGGCCTTTGGAAGATCCTTGGGATCGCAACGCTTCCGGTTTTCCGGCACGACGAAGGCGTGCTCCAGCACGGCGAGAAATCGAGCGTGTTTTACAACCTTCCGCCGGGACCGAACAATCCAGTGGGGATTCTCTGGATGGGGTTGAACAAACCGCACGTCGGGGTCCACGGAACGAATAACCCGGAGACGATCGGCCGAGCCGCGAGCCACGGTTGCATTCGGACGGCGAATTGGGATGCCGCCAGGGTGAGAGAGCTGGTCACGGTGGGGAACGCGGTTTCGATCTTTAGATGACACCTCTGTAGCCGGGATCGGTGATCCCGGCCTCCCTTAGCGTCCTGTTGTAGCGACGGCGCTCTGTCGCCGTAAAACAGCCTCGGTATCAAATCACGCGTTCGTACGCCGACAGAGCGGCGTCGCTACAACCATGGGGCCGCCGTCTGTATCCCCGGGGCGCTTCGCAGAAACGCCCTACAATTTTTTGACAACAAATTTCGCGCGGAACTGCCACCTCGTGCGTCTGGGCTGGTAGAACGACATGGTGGACTCATCCGAAGACGCAATTTACCGCGCCGCCCTTCAGGGCGATCGCGACGCTTTTGAGACGATTATCCGCGCCGCCAGCCGGAACCTCTTCGCCATCGCGTACGGCATTTTGCAAAACCGCGAAGAAGCGGAGGACGTCGTCCAGGACACTTTCGTAAAAGCATGGAAATCGCGCTGGCGGGTGCGGGATTCGGCCAAGCTGCCGGCCTGGCTCTCCACCATCGCGCGACATCGCGCCCGGGACGTGGCCCGGAAACGACGGCCGGAACCGTTGCCGGAAGATTTAGAAGCCGCGGAGACGGCCAGCTTCCAAAGCGCGGGTCAAATAGCGGACCTCGACGGCGAGGTCCGCTCAGCCCTGGCGCAACTGCCGGAACTTCATCGCGCAGCGGTGACGCTGCGGTACTTCGAAGAGCTCGATTACGGCACAATCGAGCAAACGCTTGGCCTGACCAACGGAGCGCTCCGCGGCATTCTCGGCCGCGCCCTTGGCCGGATGCGGAAAGAGCTCAAACCGGCCCTGGCCGCAACCGGATAACGCTTATGGCAACGATTCACGAACAAATTGACGAACTGCTGGCAGCCGATCTTCACGACGAGCTCACAGCCACCGAGCGCGATGGATTCCACGCCCACCTCGTTGAGTGCGTGGAATGCCGTCAGGCGTTTCAGGAAGGAAAAACTATGAACAGGATTCTTGACGAAACACTGGCCGAGAAGAAGGCCGACACCGGATTCGAACACCGAATGGTCTCGCGTTTTCGCGACCGCGTTCCAAAACGCTCCGGCCTGATCAGCCTGGTCGTCGACTCAATGCGGGTGCGCGCCGTCCAACTGACTGCCGTCGCCGCCCTTCTGCTCGCGCTGGCTCAGACGGGCAAAATGATCACGGGCGAATCGATGACGCCAAAATCACGTCATGACAATACGCTGGCTTTCAAAGAGTACGGCGCCGACCAGGATAAGCCGGGCGCGAGCCAGGAGGCATCCGGGCTTCTCAGCAAAGCCGACGGCCGCACGAAGGCGATGGCTCCTTCGACGGTCCCTCCTCCGGCGCCGCCAAAGGACGCCGCGACGGATGATCTGGGCTTCAACCAGTCACCGAACACCAAGACGAACGCGCCGGTCGAGGCTCTTCGGCAACTCCCTTCGTCCGTTGGAAGCACGAAGACAAAAAAGGCTGAGACTCCGGAGAAGAAGGTGGAAGCTGCTGAAACCGAAGCGACTACCGAGCGTATCGAAGTGACCGGATCGTACATTCCGACCGCTGAAACTGAGAGCGCGCTTCCTGCTGGAACCTACAATGCGGACGCTCTCAAAAACGTAGCAGCGAACCGGAAGCTGATCCGGAACGCCACCGCAGAATTGGAAGTCGTCAGCTTTGATGAATCCGTCCAGAAGATCACGGCGTTCGCCTCGGAGGAAAAAGGTTACGTCGCGACGACCAACTCGGAGAAGCAGGAGAACGGGAAGCTGCGCGGCGAGATTGTGGTGAAAGTGTTGCCGGATAATCTCGACCGCTTTCTCGGAAAGCTGCGCGGGATTGGCGAGCTGAAGAACCAGGCGCTCACAACCGAGGACGTAACGAAGTCCTATTTCGATACGGAATCCAGGCTGAAGAACGCGCGGATGATGGAGCAAAGGCTCATCGAGATTTTGAAGACAAAGAGCAAGGACGTAGCCGACCTGCTCGAAGTCGAGAAGGAGCTCGGCCGGGTACGCGAACAGATCGAGACGATGCAGGGTGAGCTGAAGTTCATGGATTCCCAAGTGGCGTTCGCGACGGTGACAATCACGCTCGCGGAGAAGAACATGAACATCCCCGCCGCGTTCCTTTTGAAGGAGCGCGCCCAACTGGCGCTCTACGCCACGGAAGTCGAGAAGACCTACAACGAAATCAAAGCGCTGGGTTCGCCCAAGGTGCAGATCACCAACGCGCAGATCGACCGGGACAACACCGGCCGGGTCTCGGCCCGGCTGAGTCTGTTGCTCGCGCCGGAGGAGAGCGAAACCGTGATCAACAAGATCAAAGGCATGGCGCGGGTGGAGAACTTCCAAGTCACGACCCAACGCGTTTCGCAGGGCGGCGATGGCCTGGGCGAAACCGCCAAGACCGAGCGGGACAAGGTAGAGCTGAATATCACCCTCTCGCGCGACGAACAGGAAATGGCGTTGCAGACCACTTCGTTGCGCATCCGGACGCCAGAAGTGAACGACAAAACAAAACAGTTACGGACAATCGCGGAGCAACAGAACGGCCGGATCCGCAGCTCGTCGTTCTCGCGCGATCCGAACGGGCGCGAATACGCCAACGTTTCGCTGCGCGTGCCGATGAAGAACTACAACGCGCTCATGCAATCGTTGAATGGCCTGGGCAAGGTTGAGAACGTCAGCGTCCGGCGGGACGATCGTCCGAACTCGCAAGTCGATGAAGCGAGCGCGCCGGCGGATGTCACGATCCAGGTTTACAGCCAGGGGAACATTGTTTCGGAAGAGACCGGGATTTGGGCGACGTTGCGCCGGACGATTGGGCAGGGCGCAGCCGCGTTGATGTGGAGCGTACGAATGATCGGCGTGGCGGTGGCGTTCCTCGCCCCTTGGGCGTTGATCCTCGCCGCAGTTGGCTGGGTGGTGCGACGCGTCTCTCGGGCCCGCGCCGCGCGCAAGGAGGTGGCCGAGCGGGAGTAAGTCTTGTTGTAGCGACGGCGCTCTGTCGCCGTTAAAACGCGTGTTACGGCGACAGAGTGCCGTCGCTACAACTGGCGCCGCCACAACTGGGACTTCAGGATTCCCCCTCGGAACAGACGTTCCTGCATTGGGACGAATCCCGCCGCTTGAAGGAATGGAGCCGGATCGACCAGCTCGTTCGCTTCAATCCGCGCCGTCAAGCGGAAGAAGCGATACATGACGGCCAGCCACACCCGGGCGCGCAGCCGGGCGAATCCCTTCGCCGGAATGCGGAAATCCGCGAGTAACCACTCCGCATCCGCGGTGGCCGCCTGAGACAACCTGGCGACGATCTCGGCCAACTCCGTTTCCAGAAAGCAATCGAGAAAGAAATGGGTAACGATGAGATCGTATCGCGCGGCGGCCGGCGTCCAGGCGAGCAGATCGCGCTGGAGAAATTGAACACGGTCAGCGTCGTCGCCCTCGAGTCGTTGCCGGCCAAGCGAGAGCATTCGTCCGCTCGCATCAACGCAATCGATCTTCGCGTTTGGATGCGCCCGGAGCAGCTCGAGCAAAAATCGTCCATTCCCCTCGCCCACAATCAGCGCCCGCCTCGGCGCTTGAATTTCCGCGAGGCAAACC
>JBAPMH010000437.1:0-11170 GCA_049278515.1 Chthoniobacterales bacterium | reverse complement strand
TCGCTACAGCGTCACCTTCAAGGTTTCGCAACGGGATCCCTCGACGTTGCTCGGGATGACGGTAATTTGGACATCATTATGTATCCAACGAAGGGCTACGCCGCCCAATCCAAAACCGCGCCGCTCTCGCCCTTCTCTTTCGATCGCCGCGATCCCGGGCCGACCGATGTCCAGATCGACATCCTCTTTTGCGGCGTCTGCCATTCCGACATCCACACCGCTCGCGGGGAATGGGGCGGCACCACGTATCCCTGCGTGCCGGGACACGAAATCGCCGGCCGCGTCGTCAAAATCGGGCGTGAGGTCAAAAAATTCCGCGAGGGCGACCTCGCCGCCGTCGGATGCATGGTCGATTCCTGCCGGACCTGCGGCAATTGCCGGGATCATCTCGAACAATTCTGCGACAACGGCGCGACTTTTACCTACAACAGCAAGGACAAGCACACGGGCGGTTTCACTTACGGCGGTTACTCAAAGAGCATCGTCGTTGACCAGGATTTCGTGCTCCGGCTCTCCGATAAGCTCGATCTCGCCGCTTCCGCGCCGCTTTTGTGCGCCGGAATCACGACGTATTCGCCGCTGCGCCATTGGCAAATCGGCGAAGGCCACAAGGTTGGAATCGTCGGCCTTGGCGGCCTCGGCCACATGGGATTGAAATTCGCCAATGCCTTCGGCGCGCAGGTCGCACTCTTTACGACGTCGCCGAACAAAATGGCCGACGCGAAGAGGCTCGGAGCGCATGAAGTGATTCTCTCGAAAAATGAGGACGAAATGGAGAAGCACGAGAAGAGCTTCGATTTCATCCTCGATACGGTTTCCGCGCCGCACGATCTCGGCGCGTATCTTTCCTTGCTCAAGCGGGACGGAGCGATGGTTTTGGTCGGCGCGTCGCCCGATCCGCTGGAGGTCGACGCGTTTGATCTGATTCTTCGCCGGCGCCGCCTCGCCGGCTCTCTCATTGGCGGCATCGCCGAGACCCAGGAGATGCTCGACTATTGCGCCGAGAAAGGGATCGCCTGCGACATCGAGAAGATCGCGATCGACAAAATTAACGAGGCTTACGAACGGATGCTGAAGAGCGACGTGAAATACCGTTTCGTTATCGACATGGCGTCCCTGCACTGATGTTCGTCGTCGAAGCCGACACCACCAAACAGCTTCTCGTCCTGAGCGTGGCCGGGACCGTCACCCTGGATGAGTCGCGGGAAACCGTCGGGCGGGTCCGGGAAAAACTGGGTGAGATGTCGCCCGGCTTCGTGGCGCTCGTAGATTTTCGGTGGCTTGAATCGATGACCGCCGCCGCGGCGCCTTTCGTGGCCGAGATCATGGATGCTTTTGTGGCCAGGGGAGTGAGCGCCGTCGTGCGGGTAATGCCCGATCCGCGTCGGGATATCGGACTCAATATTCTGTCGCCGTTCCATTATGGCCCGGAGGTGCGGGTGATGACGTTCCAGACTTTGGCCGACGCAATCCAGGCGCTGGCGCGGGATTAGAAAGATCCCCTAGTGCTCGTGCTCGATCCGATGCCCCGCTAATTTCGATTACGATCACGAGCATGAGCACGATTACGATTCGGCAAAGCCGAAAGGATTTGCAACGCCGCGCGGCCAATGCGGTGATTAGCGATGCCGGAACAGCGCGCTAAAATTGCAGCCGTTGCCGCGTTCGTCGCCCTTTGCCTGATCTGGAGCTCGACCTGGCTGGCAATCAAGCTGGGACTCCGCGATCTGCCGCCGGTCTCGTTTGTTGCCATCCGATTCATCATTGCCGTGGCGGTCCTGCTGGCCATCTCCATCGGCCGGGTCCCGTTGCTGCCCAAGGGCCGTGGCGACTTCAAGCTGCTCGCCTGGACCGGCGTCCTGATGTTTTGCGTCAATTACGCGCTCCTTTTCTGGGCGGAGCTGTATGTTTCGTCAGGCCTCTCCGCAGTCCTGCAGGCGACAATTCCGATTTTCGGAATGGTCTTCGCTCACTTCATCATTCCGAGTGAGTCGCTCCGGGGGACGCGCATTGCCGGAGCGCTGGTAGCCCTCGGCGGAGTAGCCCTTATTTGTTCGCGGCTCCTCGATTTCGGCGGCTTGCTCGCCTTCTGGGGCGGGGTTGCGATCGTCTTCGGTGCGGCAGGCGCGGCGTTCTCCAACGTTCTCCTGAAAGCACGCGCCATCCGGCTGGCGCCCGCCATGATCGCGGCCTGGCAAATGATTTTCGGCCTCGTTCCGTTGATCGTCGCGGGACTTCTCCTCGAGGGAAATCCGCTCCGGTTTCACTGGACCGGGCGCGCGATCTTCTGCCTGTTTTACCTGGCCATTCCGGGATCGGCTCTCGCGTTCCTGCTGCTCTACTGGCTCCTGCCCAGAATGTCGGTGACAAACCTCCAAACCATCTCTTTCATCACCCCACCTGGCGCGGTGCTCTTCGGCTGGCTGTTGGGCGGCGAAAGTTTCAGTCTCTGGTCGCTGATCGGCGGGGCGCTGGTGTTGATCGGGGTCTGGCTCATTTTCCGCAAAGCGAAACCGGTCGAGCTGGAGGAGTGTGAGACCGCCTTGCCGCAGGGCTAATCCTCCTGCTCATGATCCTGATCCTGCTCATGATCCTTTGGGAAGGCGGCGCTGCATACCAGGATCAGGAGTAAGATCAGGATCATAAGCAGGAAGGAGAGTGCCGAAACGAATTGAATCCGCTTCGTTGTCGCGGTTATCTGATGGAGAGATGCGCCAATATCACGATTTGCTCCGGCTGGTCCTCGAACAGGGCGCGCCGCGCATGGATCGAACCGGCACGGGCACACTCTCGGTCTTTGGCGCGCAGGCCCGCTTCGATTTGCGGGAGGGATTCCCGCTCCTGACTACCAAGAAACTCCATCTAAAATCGATCATCCACGAACTGCTCTGGTTTCTGCAAGGCGACACCAACGTGCGTTCCCTGAATGAAAAAGGGGTGACGATTTGGAATGAATGGGCCGATGAAAATGGCGATCTCGGTCCGGTCTATGGCGCGCAGTGGACGAGGTGGCGCGGCGCGGATGGCGCGGTCAGCAACCAAATCGATGGGGTGATCGCTGAGATTAAAAAAAATCCCCAGAGCCGGCGTCTGATTGTCAGTGCGTGGAATGTAGCGGAACTCGACCAGATGGCGTTACCGCCGTGTCACGTGCTCTTTCAATTCTACGTGCGCGACGGCGAGTTAAGCTGCCAGCTTTATCAACGGAGCGCCGACCTGTTTCTCGGGGTTCCGTTCAACATCGCGTCATATTCGCTCCTCACGATGATGATCGCGCAGGTCTGCGATCTGCGGCCGGGCGAATTCATTCATACCTTCGGCGATGTCCACCTTTACCAGAACCATCTCGAGCAGGCCCGGGAACAGCTCGCCCGCGATTTCCGACCGCTTCCGCGGATGCAATTGAATCCGGCGGTGAGAAATATCTACGATTTCCGATTCGAGGATTTCACCCTCACCAATTACGATCCCCATCCGGCAATCAAAGCGCCGATCGCGGTCTGACGGTCTCCAGGTTTTCGAAGAACAAATCAATTAGAGCCAGAGGCGGCTTCCACGCCAGGCGGTTGAATTCTTCGGGCGCTTCCCCGTCCAAATCCTCGCATGAATTGGGAGCGAGGGATTTTCGTGCTGTTATTGTTGATCGCCAACGGCGCGCCTGCATGGGCGCAGTCGCCCTACCGGGTTGAGATTGATCTGGAACAACAGACCGCCTATTTGATTCAGGGCCGGCGGATCGTGCTGGCGAGCCCGATTTCGAGTGGGCGCTCGGGGCACCTTACCGAGACCGGAGCGTTCAAAGTCATCGAAAAAGAGCGGAACCATTTTTCGTCGCTCTACGGGAAGATCGTCGATCGCAATGGGCGCACCGTCGTGGCCGATGCGGACGCAGATATGGCGGTGCCGCGCGGAGGGAAGTTCATCCCGGCGCCCATGAAGTATTTCGTGCGCTTCCACGGCGCGACGGGGATGCATGCGGGTTATTTGCCCGGATATCCGGCGTCGCACGGCTGCGTTCGCCTGCCGGAAGGAGACGCCACCGTCTTTTTCAACGCGGTTGAAATTGGCACACCCGTCAACGTCTTCGGACGAACGCCGCGGACTCGTCAATATTACCAATACGGACCGCAACCAGAGCGTCCGTTTTATCAGCCCCCCATGCGCCCGCGAGTCCGGCCCTCGAGACCTCGTGATCCCTGGAATTATTAGTTTGGCGGGTTCGGCGGCGAAGCTGACGTGCTCGCGGTAGTCGGACCGCGATTCAGATTCACCAGGTCGTTTAGAATATTCAGGGTCTCGTCGCGTTCGGGATCGATCGCCGGATCCTTGCCCCCATCATCCGAACCGGCGGAATCTGAGTCGGCATCCGGCGCGGCTTCCGGCGAGACTTTGGCTCCGCCCTTCTTGGTGGCGGCCAGTTTACCCGGGAAAATGATCGGCTGAAGATTCGGCTTATCGACGTTGTCGAGGGTAAGGCGAATCATCTGCATGTCTTCGACGTGGCGGGCCAGGCGTTCTTTCGACCGGCTTTCCTTGCGAACCTTGTCTTCGTTCAGCTCGGTCCGCCGAACATCTTCATTTAGCGAAATCCGGTTTTCATCGAGCCGTTTGCGCAACCGCTCCATGTCTTCCATGACGTAGCGAAATTCAGGATCGGCCTGGACGCGCGCTTCCGAGCGACGTTTGAGTTCGTCGATGAAGAGCCCGCGCGTTTCCGTCCATTTCGTGAAGCGCGCCTTCGGAACTTCGTCGTAGGTCAGACAATTCTTCAGAGCGCCTTCGCCAAATTCCGGAAGATCGCTCAAGGTCGGCAGAACAATATCCGAGGCGACTCCGTGCAGCTGCGTCGAACCGCCCGCCACGCGATAAAACTTCTGGATGGTCAGCTTCAGCGCGCCGTCTTCCTGGGAACGGCTGCCCAGCAATGAGGTAAACCGGCCGATCTCGAGAATCGTTTGCACGGTGCCTTTGCCGAAGGTGTTTTTGTCGCCCACGATCAGGGCGCGCCCATAATCCTGGAGGGCGGCGGCAAAAATCTCACTCGCAGACGCGCTTTGCCGGCTGGTCAGGACGATCATGGGCCCCCCGTAAGCGATTCCAGGATCCGGATCGCTCGAGACCACGATGTTGCCGTTCGAACCTTTCGTTTGCACAATTGGTCCCGATTTCAAAAAGAGGCCGGTAAGAGCGATCGCCTCTTCGAGCGAGCCGCCGCCGTTCCGGCGCAGATCGACCACGAGTCCGGCGATGTTTTCCTTCTTCAGCCGCTTCAGGAGCGCGAGCACGTCCTTGGTCGTGCTCTTCTGGTGCTTGTCCATGTCGGCGTAGAACGATGGAAGAGTGATCCAGCCAAGCTTTACCGGCTCGCCGTTTTCGTCCTTCTTGATAATGACGTCCGCGCGAGCTTCCTGGTCTTTCAGCTTAATCTCGTCCCGGACCAGCTCGACTGTCTTGCGCTTCGACGGATCGGGCGCGTCGGAAGGGATGACGAGGAGCCGGACTTTAGTGCCTTTTTTCCCTCGTATCTGCTCGACCACCTTATCCAGACGCATATCGCGCACGTCGCTAAATTCACCGGAGCCCTGGGCTACTGCCGTGATCCGGTCGCCCACCTTCAAACGGCCGTCAGTCTGCGCTGGGCCACCCGGGACGAGACTCTCGATCTTGGCGTAGCCGTCTTCCGTGCGAAGCATTGCGCCAATCCCAACCAGGGAGAGTCCCATGTTGATGCTGAAATTCTTGAGGTCCGCCTTGCTCAAATACTCCGAGTGCGGGTCGTAGGTCTGGGCGAGGGCATCCAAAAAGAGCTTCACCTGCTCGTCCCTGTCCTGCTCATGGACATTGCGGGCCAGGCGGTCGTAGCGACGGGCGATCAATTTCGGACCGGGCTCGATGGGATGTTCGCTGAGATGTTCCTGAAGCAGTTCGCTCGCGATCCGGCCCCGCCAGACCGCGTCAGCTTCCGCCTCATCTTTTGGCCAGGGAGCTTTTTGCCGGCTCAATTCGATCGTGGCATCGCTCTTGAAATCGAACGGCTGACTGAGCTGCTCCTTGATCTTGGCCACCCGGTCATCCACCCGCTTGAGGTAGAGATCGTAGATTTCGTAAGCCGGCTTCACGTTTTGCAACAAAACATCGTCGTCCAGGGATGTGTTGTACTTGGCGGTCAAAGCATCGACGTCCCTTTGCGTAAAGAAGAGATGGCTGAAATCGAGGAGTTCGAGATAGGTTTTCAGGAACTTTTTCGAAACCTCATCGTTGAGCGGCTGGTGGGTGTAATGACCCTCTTCCAGGAGCCGGCCGACCGAGTTGGTCACGCTGCCGAGGTCAGACTTCGCCTGAAGGGGCGCTCCCGTCACCGCAAGGGCAAAAACGAGGAGAGGGAGGGCCAAAACTGAGCGGATAGAAGGCTTCATTCGGAAAAAGAGGTTTTGGAAAGTCGCAGAATCCCCGCTGAACGCAAGGAAACCACGAGGGTGAAGATGATTTGTAGGTAGTGAGACAATTGCCACGCCGGAACATTCAAAACGAGCCGCGCGCGGCGCTCTTGCATGCAGTTTTCGTTCCGTTGTAGCCGGGATCGGTGATCCTGGCGGGAAGGCGTGGTTTCGCCACCTCTGGCCGGGGTCACCGACCCCGGCTACAGTTCAGTCCGATGCAATACGAAACCTTTTGCGGCGGGATTTTTGAAACCAATTGCTATCTCATCCAGGCGCCGGAGGGACCCATCCTGTTCGACGCGCCTGATGGGGCCTGCGAGTGGCTCGTCTCAAAGGGTTTAAAGCCGAATCTGCTCCTCCTGACCCATGGCCATTTCGATCACGTCCCGGATGTCTCGAAAATCAAGCGGCGCTTTGATTGCCAGGTCGGCTGCCACGCCGAAACGGCGCCCATGATTTCGGAGCGCGATTTCTTTCGCAGCTTCGGGTTCGAGCTGGAAATCGAGCCGGTGAATCCGGACTTCCTGATCGAATCCACCTCAGCCCGCAATTTTCTCGGACTCGAGATGGAAGTGCTGGAAGTGCCGGGGCATTGCCCGGGAAGTCTCTGCTTTTTCTCGCGGGAATCCAAGCTCCTGATCGGCGGAGATGTCTTGTTTGCCAGCGGGGTGGGGCGATGGGACCTGCCCGGCGGCGATGGCGACCTTTTGTTTCGCGGAATAAAGGAAAAGCTCTACCCGCTCGGCGATGAAGTCACGGTTCTGCCCGGCCACGGACCGCCGACCACGATCGGGGTGGAGCGAAGAACGAACCCGTTCGTGCGCTAGCGAAATCCGGTCATCCCGAGCGAAGTCGAGGGATCCCGTGGAGAGTCGAGCGATGTGCGACGGGCCCTGTCGATGGGCAATGCTAGCGCTCAAGATGCAATGGCGCCGCTCGACTCGCTACGGGGTTCCTCGACTTCGCTCGGAATGACAATGTGTTCAACGGGGTCCCTCGACTTCGCTTCGCTCCGCTCGGGATGACAACCGGAACGCCCTCTCGACGGCCCCACCTGCGCGAAACATTCTTAGATAATCAGCCAGCGATGCAGGATCGACACATGCCTGGAACAAGCCGACGTGGCCGTCGGGGCGAATCAAGTAGAGGAACGGGCCTTTCGCGCCGTAGAGGCGCGTGAAATCTGAATAGACATCTTCGAGATGTCCGGTCGCCACGATGAAAGAGCGAATGTCCAGGGCCGCTAATGACGCCATGATAAATTCGTTGGTTTCACCCCGGCCAAGCAAAGCAATGAGCCCGAATTCTCCGAGCAACTCGAAAAGCGAAACGTTTCGGCCTTCGTTGCGAAAAATGACGTCGGGCGCGCGATCGCCGGCCCGGATGAAAGCGCCGCCGCTCGAAAGTTCCGTGAGCCTGCCGCGATATTTCAGTTCGAGCTGCGAGACCTTCGTGAATAAGCGGCGCTGCACAAACGCAGTGCCGAGAACCGGAAACACGATTCGTTCGCGGACGAAGCGCAGGATCGGGTTCATCGCGAAGACCAGGCGGGAAGCGGCGGTCGTTCCGCGAAGCACCGCCCGCGCGATCGGTTTTCGTTCCTCTTCGTAAGTGTCGAGGAGTAAGTCGGGCGCGCCATTCCTTAACACAGCCGCCAGCTTCCAGGCCAGATTGCTGGCATCCTGGATGCCGGTCGCAATACCCTGGCCGCCGAGCGGGCTGTGAATGTGCGCGGCATCGCCGGCGACAAAAACGCGCCGGTCGCGAAAGCGATCGACCATCCGCGCGTTGATCCGAAAATCGCTTAACCACACCGGATCGCGGATGGCGATACCCGCTCCCATGCGTTCAACCACGAGCCGCTGGATAAGAGACAAGGTCACTTCCTCCGGCTCTCCGCCTGCGTCCGCCGCGCATTCGATGATAAGCCGCCATTTCTGCGCGCCGAAAGGCAATGCGCCGAGCACTCCGTCCCGATGAAACCAGACCTGGACCTCGTTGGCCGGCCGGTCCCAATCGATCGTCACATCGGCGAGGAGAAAGCGCATTGGCATGGTGGTCCCGGCGAAGGAAAAGCCCGTCTGCTTGCGAACCACGCTGTGCGCCCCTTCACAGCTCACGAGAAACTGCGCCGCTACCGTTTCCTCTACGCCGTTCTCAGAACGCACCAGGGCGCGGACCCGATCGCCGTTCTGCTCAAATCCGATTAGTTCCCGGCGCCGCTCCACCAAATTGCCCCGGGCTGCCAGCGTCCGCTCCAGGATTTCCTCCGTTTCGCTTTGCGGAATAATGAGCAGTTGCGGCTGGGTGGCATCGCGACCCGCCTGATCGACCGGCGGCCGCAAGGCGATCCGGAGCAATTTTCGCCCGCCGGAATGAAAATTGACGGCCCTAATATCGCCGAATCCGCGGGCACCGAATTCCGCTTTGATCCCCAGGATCGCGAAAACCTCCGAAACACGTGGCTGGAGTCCGAGCGCCTTTGAAGTCTTGGAGCGCTCTGCCTTTTTTTCGACGATTCGAAAACGAATGCCGAAACGCTGCAACTCGAGAGCCAGCGCCAGGCCGACTGGCCCGGCACCGGCGATCAAGACCTCAGTTTCCAATTCCACGGCGCAATCTCATCATAATTGCGCGGGCGCGACGCCTCAATTCGCCACGCTCATGGCCAGGAAGGCAAAAATAATAATGTCCTGCACCATATGGGTGGCGAAAGCCCAGAAGAAGCCTCGGGTTTCGATCAGGCTGCGGGCCCAAATCCACCCGGCGAATCCGGCCATCAGAACGCCGAGGAAGCCCGAGGGCTGGCCATAATAATGTCCGAGACCGAAATAGGCGGCGGTCAGAAGCGCAGCCTCCGTCGAGGAGAAGGCGTTCCGCAGATGAGCCAGGATTACATTTCGGAATTGGTATTCTTCGCTCGCCGCATTGAGCGCGGAGACGGCTATCATCCAGGGAAAAAAGCGAAGGATGCGACCGCTCAAGGCAAAGCTCGGATGCACGTTGAAGTAGAGAAAGGGAGCAAGCGCCAGGGCAAATATCAGGAGCAAGGCGGGACCGAACCAGGTCCAGGGCACCGGCTTGCGCAAGCCTAGAAACGAGATCGGCTGCGCCGGAGCCGCGAGGTTTCCTAAATTCAAGAAAAGATCGCGGCGCGAGTAACCGCTCCCGATCAGGGTGAGGCTCACGAGAATGGCGCCGGAGACGGTCAACGTTCGAGCGATGAAGAATCGCGCGCCCCAGCTGGCGTTGTCCGAGAGGCCGCGAACCCAGTTTGTTTGAGCAAGGGCTGGAGCAACAAAGTTCCAGGCAAATTCCAGCGCGGCGATAGCGAGGAGAAACCGGCTCAAACCTCGTAGACGCGGGAAACGGGTAACCGCTACCGCGGCCGCCACGAGCAGGACACACTCGATCGCGATGAAGGAGAATGAGAGCCGATGCCCCGATTCCTTCCAGACCACTTCCGGAACCGTGCTCCCGATGACGGCAATCCACGCAATTACGCGTCGCAATGGGTCGGAGGTTTTTGTTGTGCTGGGGTTCATGGCTTCGCGGGCATTGCCGCGGGGATAGAGGCGGTTACTACAGGCGATCCAGCAACGCCCCCAATTTCTGGAGTTCCGGAATTTCACCGACCAGCGACCGCAGCGAGGCCATCGCCGCCGGAATGTGATCGAGGAATGTTTTATTGCCTTTGACGAGTCCGAGAAATCCGTAGGCCCCCAGCGCCTGCATGAGCCGCTGAATTCCGCACAACCGGAAGATGTCGCGTGAATCGGCCGGGACAGGCTGGCCGGCGGCGGCCCTTTTCGATTCGTAATCCGCCAGCAATTCCTCGCATTCCTCCCGCGAAAAAGTGACGTAAGGATCAAAGAGGAGCGACGCCAGATCGTATTCGGCCAGGCCGGGCCGCATCCCCTGGAAATCAATCAGGTGCGCCTGGCCGTTGCGGATGATTATGTTCTGGGATTGGAAATCGCGATGGACCAGGAGGCGCGGGCGTTGAGCCAGGTTCTCTGCAATCTCGCCCAGGACGGGCAGCGCGAGGAGCGCGGAGAGTTGCCGCTCCTCCACGCCAAAAAAGCGGCCGAGGCAATTCTCGAAAAAGTAATTCTGTTCCCAGCGATAAAGCGCGGCATCGAACCCGGCGGGAAGATTCTGGTGAATCGCGTCCATCGCCGTTTCCGGCAGGCAATGCAGTGTCACGATCTCGCCGAGGGCCGATTCATAGAAAGCGCGACGAACGATCCAGCTGTCGTTGCGATAACTCCAGAGATCCGCTTTGCCTAAATCTTCGATCCAGATCAAACCTTCCGCCGGGTCGTGAAAATAGATTTTCGGCGCCTGAATTTTGTGTTCGGCCAGGAACTCGGCGATTTGCACGTAATGCCGGTTCTCTTCGCGCTCGAGATTGTATTTCACGAGGATGATCGTCTGCTCCGGTGAGCAGCGGACCCGGTAGAACTTGCGGTCCGACCCCCCCTTTTCGATCGGGGTAATCCTGACCTTCGCTTCTTCCAGCCGGGGAAAGTGAATTCTCGTCTGCCGGAGAAGAAGATCGCTGGTCTTAGATGTCGGTGTCACGGAGTGTGCCTTGGACCTGTTGGCGGGCGCGGACAATACAATTGTGAAGCTGAGAATGGGAAGCGATTTGTGCGCCCGGCCAAAGAATTGTGTTTTCGACGGTCACCCCCTCGCCGATGAGGCAACCATCGCCCACGGAATAAAAC